>CAMCTL010000001.1 GCA_945878515.1 Flavobacterium psychrophilum
ACAGCGGGAATCGGAATCAATAAACGATCATCCCCCGAATAACCAGGAGCGGCGTTGGTGACGACCGGATTAGTGCCGACAAGGTTGTGACCCCATTTCCAGCCAGTCGTATTCACAGGCACATTAAAGCCCAGCCACAACCCGCGATCCTCACTTGATAGATTTTCTAATTCCCCTTCAAACTCAATATAACCATTCCCTTCAGTAACCGTTGCCGACACATTGGCCTGTAGCGCACTTGTTAAAGTTAAATAAAGTTTACCATTTTTAGAGATTGTTTTACCAAGCATTGCCACTTTTTTAGTGCTATTGGGTTCTCTAAGAAAAAAACCACCCGATAATCCTGGCTGAATTTTTTCATTGTCTAACTCAATCGTATTCACTGTCCCATTAGAGTCAATTGACAGATGTAAGCCAGAATGATCGGTAAGCTTTACTGTTTGTGCTTGAACTAAAATGCTAAATAATAGAATCCAAATAAGATTTAAAACTACTTTACTTTTATACATAATTATATATTTTAATGCACTGTTGTCCGATTAAATACATGTATAGTCCCTACGGGACAAATTTACTATTCGTAATCTTCTTGCTACCAATATTTAACCTCTACGAGGTACGCTCCGTTAGGAGCAAAATGTTGGTAGTCAAAAAACAAGTCGGCCGGCTTCTAATGTCCCGTAGGGACTATATATGTTGGAGATTTTAGTTTCACTACAATTTCAATCAGACAACAATGATTTTAATTAAAACTTTGGAAATTAATATAATTTAAGTTCCTGACACAATTGTTCAAAAGATTTATTCCCTTCATACTTCAAAATTAAAGAATGACGGCCTTCCAACTGAATTGGATTTGGCTTTCCAAACGCTTGCAGCGCATATTCTTTAGGATTATCCGACCAATTGAAAACGCCTAGGTAAATATCTTTTCCTTTACGAGCAATAATCAATTCAAACCCATCGCCCTTGTCAACACCATGTTTCCAAAAATCTAAAGGAACAGTCTCTTCCATTGCAGGAAAGTCAAAAACTTCTTTTACAAGCGCTTTGCGCTCTGGACGCAGCGTCACTAGGTTATCGCTATGCAAACGGGCTGTACCGTAAAGTTTGTTGAAGTCTGCCCAGGTTTGTGCCTCATTCATTGTCATAGTGCCAGCGTGTTTATATTGTTCTTGAGATACCTTTTCATCTTCATCGATACCCTCTCTGAATACTAGGTAATCGGCGTCGCCATTGAACACTTTACCACTCAAATAGAAGTGGCTTAAATTGGCCAAACACCTTTCTGGAAAAGCTTCGTACACTGGGTGAATATCACCACCTGTTCGCATTCCGTCAACAAAACCAATACATGGTCCAAATACAGCAGAACAACCAAGGAAATAGGAATCCTTTCCCATCGCCTCGCGCATGGTTGTCATTCCAAGACGAAAACGCTCTACACTGGTTAGACTTTGGTCAAAGGCTTTTATAGTTTTAACGTGTTTGTTTCGTTCTTTCAGAAAATCTTCTAATCCATAACGCATAAAGTCAATCTTGAAGTAAGTAATTCCCCAGTTGTCTTTCATGTTTTTGATACAATCGGCAATATGCGCTCTTGCACCAGGATGAGAATAGTCAAAATAGGTGTTTCTCATCAACTTATCTGGTGTTTGTACTGTTTCAACAATCAAATTTCCGTCCTGATCGTGTAGAAAATATTCTGGATGTGACTTACAAATCTCTGAATTAGCATCTCCTCTAAAACCATCAAAATGCAATCCTGGCGTTTTGCCTTCGGCAGTTATACGACTAACAATTTCCTTTATACCACCCGGCAACATATTTGGACGTAGGCTTTTATAATCACCACGTTCTGTCCACCAACCGCCATCAATTTGAACCATATTCGCCTTGGGAGCCAATTTATTGAGCTCATCCATATTGTCGTAAATGTCTTTTGGAGTAAATACTCTTCCATAGTAATCCCAGGTTGCCCAACCTGAATAATCAGCTGATTTTAGCTTTTTTATGTTATTCTCAACAGCGATGGCGGAACCAAATTGTTCTAGTAAATCAAACCAATTGTTGGTTTTCTTGAGAACAATTTGTTCGTACTGGATGGTCTGACCAGGTTTAAGTTGTTTGCCTTCCCCATTAGACCATACTTCTAAAGCACCGTCTTTAACTGTAAAATTGGGAAGGAATATGCGCCAAGAAAGAGAGCCTACAAAAACATATTGACCGTCGGCAAGACGCACCATTTCATACATGCGACTAGAACTTTTTTTCGTTTGAGTTCCTACAGTCTGACGCAACATAGGCGTTTGCCCCATGCAACTTCCACCGTAAAGAACTTCCAAATTATCGGTCAACTTTTGGTTCATAGGTATGCCAACGGAAATTTTTTCTATGGTAAGAGTCTGTTTTCCTTTATTAGTGAGACTAATATTTAAACGTTGGAACCCATCTGCTTGTTGGGTAGTTTTATGTGACGTTGTTACGGGAAGATCTGACTTTACATTTACCGTAATATTTTCCAATGTATACGGGGTTTGAGCGCTTAAAAAAGTCGTTGCAAAGACCATCGCTATAAGCAAAATTGAAAGTTTAGTTTTCATAAATATTGGGTTTAATTGTTTTAAAATGTAATCTAAATTTATAATGTTTAATGGTTTGGTAAATGCTACTATTTTCGTTCCACTTCGATGAGGTGAAAAATATAATCCTTTTTTCCAGTGTTTATCAATGCAATATCAGAACCTCTAGGTCCATTCTTTTGCATGACGGCATCGGTTATGGTTATTTCATCTTCTCGCCAAGTGTTAGTTCCTTTACCCGTAAAGGTTTTTGCTGTTTTCAAATCTTTACCTCCGGCATCGTAGCAAAAACTCCACGAACCTTTATCAGTATCAAGCCATACAATTCGGAACGATAAGGATTGTGCTGGTTTTGTTTTGAAAAAATCATCGTGGAATTTAAAATACATTGCATCTTTTCCAGAAGCATGTTCAAAACCGCGGGCTTCTAGACCATAAGGTTGGTCTTTAGAACCTATATGCCACCAACCTACACTCGTTTCCAGTTTATCAATAGGGTATAAATACAAACTGTAATCATCATCTATACAACTCCAACCTACATCATTATATCCAGTTCTACCTCGGCTAGCAAGAGAACCCGCTAAGGTCTTATCTAAATCTTGAACAATTGCTCCGTGACTTGCAAATGCAGCACAAATTTTCTGAACTCTGTCTGTATTTTTCTTATTGGCCTCGCCATATTTATTTTCTGGAAATCGGATTGTATCATCAGCATTTAATTGATCTCTTAGTGTACAAAAGGCCACAGGAGAGCGTTCAGGATATTTATATCCAGCATATTTATCAAATAAATCTAGGGCTTGGTAATACGTGTGGTCTTCTAGTATTTTTTGTGGCAAGTTCCAAATGTCTAAACCCGAATGCAAGGCATACAAGGCACTCCAATATAAATTTTGAAGCGAATCTTTCATAAACCATTTCGAAAGCCACATGGTTTCGCCTTCTCCTCTACTAAAAACAGGACGATTCAAACTATTTTTGTCGGTATCCCAAGGGCTATAAATCTCCATTTTTCTTTTAGTATCATTGGAACCATAAAAATGGGAGGCTACTCCTTTTTTTGTTACAAAACCAGAATATTCTTTTGCGCCCCACTCCATATCTTCGGTATGAATCAACAAAGGTATTTCTGGTAGTCCATAGGATGTATTAGTAAAAGCATCAATTGTAAATTTCCTGATGTAGGCTTGATAGGCGGGCCATGCCACTTTCTTGTCTACATTGTATTTTGGATCAACGGGATCTCCTTTATAACAATAGCCATCTCCTGTTGAACCTTCTACGACTTGATGAAAAAGGATATATTCAAACAAGTTTACTGGCAAACTTCTAAGATGCTTGGCTAACAGTGTGATAATCCGTTCCGAATAAAATTTGTATTTCGGATCTAAGGGATAGGCATTATAGGAAAAATTCTTGTCGTTCTTGTAGGTGTTGATTTCTACTCTTGGCACGCCATTTTCGTATAACCAATTGGGTTCAGTAGGATTTAGCCATAATAATGTAAAAACATACTTTTGATTTGCAGCTGCCTTTTTTATAATGTCATCGATTAAATCCCAATTGTAAATCCCTTCTTTAGGTTCTAATTCATTCCAGCCAATAACGATGGGAATACCTCTCATTTTTGAATAGGTTTCATTAGGAAGAATTTTTCCATTCCAATGGTTTGGGGCTCCACCTGTTGAGTACCAACACCAAACTCCACAGGCTTCTTTTGGAAAAACACCGGGAATATTTTGCGTGCTGTTTTGTGAAAATAATAAGGTAGAAAAAAACAAATAAAGAAGTAATAAGGGATTTTGATTCATGTACTAAATTTTTTGATTTCTATATTTAGCACTTTAAAAAAAAAAAACTTAATTTAAGTTTCTATTTTTATGCTTGATATCTTGAATTTTATGCGTTTTCGGCTTTAAAAATGCCAATACTTTCGATGTTTGTTATTTGCAATTGAACACCTTACTGCAAATTTAACCCATACCTAGTTTTATATAGTTACAATTAGTCTCATTTATAGTGTAGAATTGTTTCATTTTTTGATTTTCACAAAGTAGTAATCCAAGACATAAAACTGCTTTTTATTCTTTAAAATATAGCAAATAATTGGCTTCTGCTCAGTGATGATAAGTCCAATAGTGCTTTGTTTAGTCTTTTGTTGTTTCAGATTCCAAAAGCCAAGAAAAGGACACGAGTACAAGCCAATGCCGATTATGTATTCAATATAGTCCAATAAAAATGAACTATTTTCGTACTATATCGGCATTATACCCCAAAATATTGGACTATTATGCAAATGTTATCGGTATAACTTCATCGAGTTCAGTGTAAATCATGTAAATCAAATTAATAAATTAAAAAAAATCAACCACATAAACCTTTACTATAACAGGTCTATGTGGTTGAAAATTTAAAAAAATTGAATTGTTCTAACCAGTTCAGTATTATTTATTGCTATATAATTAGCTAACAAGCTTCAATAAGCAAAAACATTAAATTACATCGCAACTGAAAAATTCGAGACTGCACTTAATGAATACAATACCCATTATAATGTTTTCATATTCTCACATAATTCATCAAATGACTTTTTTCCCTCGTATTTTATTATTTGCGAATGACGACCTTCTAATAGTACAGGGTTTGGTTTTCCAAAAGCATGCAATGCATATTCTTTAGGTTTATCACCCCAATTGAAAACCCCAAGGTAAATGTCTTTACCCTTTCTTGCAATCAGTAACTCGAAACCATCTAGCTTGTTAGTGCCATGCTTCCAAAGATCCAAGGGAACGGTCTCTTCCATAGCCGGAAACTCGAAAACTTCTTTCACTAATGCTTTACGTTCAGGACGCAGCGTCATCAAATTATCACTTTGTAAACGCGCAGTACCGTATAGTTTATTAAAATCGGCCCACATTTGAGCTTCATTGATTGTCATACTCCCACCATGTTTTACTTCCTCTTTTGAAACTGTTTCATCTTCGTCGATGGCTTCGCGGAAAACGAGGTAATCGGCATCTCCGTTAAATACTTTACCACTTAAATAAAAGTTACTAAGATTAGCTAGACAGCGCTCTGGAAAAGCTTTGTAGGTTGGATTGATATCTCCGCCTGTTCGCATTCCATCTACAAATCCAATACATGGACCAAAAACGGCAGAACAACCCAGAAAATAGATATCGTCACCCATTGCTTCTCGCATTGTTTTCATCCCTAAACGAAAACGTTCTACACCAGTGATTGTTGGGTCGTAAGCTTTAAAACTTTTAACATTTTTGTTTCTAAGTTTGATGTCATTCTCAAGTCCGTAACGCATAAAATCCACTTTAAAATAACGAATTCCCCAATTATCTTTCATGTTCTTTATGCAATCTGCGATATGTGCCCTTGCACCCGGATGAGAATAATCGAAATATATGTAATGCATGACTTTGTCTGATTTTTCATTTTTTTCGACAATCAACTTTCCATCCTGATCATGTAGGAAATACTCCGGATGTTTTTTATATATTTCAGATGCTTCATCACCTCTAAATCCATCAAAATGAACACCAGGTGTTTTCCCCTCAGAATTAATCCGGCTGACAATTTCCTTAAGACCACCTGGTAAAAGATCTTGACGGATGGTTTTATAATCACCACGTTCTGTCCACCATCCGCCGTCAATTTGAATCATATTGGCTTCTGGTGCCAATTTATTCAACTGGTCCATGTTGCCATAAATATCTTTTGGAGTAAATACTCTTCCATAATAATCCCAAGTTGCCCATCCTTTGAAATCGGCGGGTTTGAGCTTTGTAATTTTATTTTCGGCAGCAATAGCTGTGCCGAATTGATCTAGCAATTCAAGCCAGTTAGTAGAACGTTTGAGAACGATTTGTTCGTATTGTATAGTCTGTCCCGGTTTTAGTTGTTTGCCTTCTCCATCGGACCACACCTCAAAAGCGCCTTGCTTTTGTGTAAAATTTGGCAAAAATATTCGCCATGAAGTCGATCCTGCAAAAATATACTGACCGTCTTTTACTTTTAGCATTTCATACATGTGACTCCAACTCTGTTTTGTCTGACTTCCAACCTTCTGCTTAAGCAAAGGTGTGCGACCCATGCAGCTTCCTCCATAAACCATATCTAGATTGTCGGACAACTGGTCTTCCAACGGAATATTCACTGTGATTTTTTCTATTGTAAGTGGTTGTTTTCCTTTATTCGATAGCGATATTGAAAGCAGTTGAAAACCATTCTCAATTTCTTTTAACTTTTGAGAAGTTGACACTAGGCCATTAGCCTTCACATCAACCTTAATCTCTTTCCATTGCGGAGTCGTTCGCGCAAACGACACTACAAAGTTTAAAAATACCGCTGAAAGTATTGTACCTGTTTTTTTATTTAATTTTATCATCTTAATTATTTATTCTAAATCTGGTTTCCTATTTAATTATTACTGTGCAATTTTGCGGCGTGAATTACTTTATGTAACAATCAAAATTATAAACTTTCACAATCCGCATACAAATATACTTTGTACTAATTTTTATTGAGTTTCAAAAAGTCTCATTTGTAATGCATATTTGTCTCATTTATCGACTAAGGTCATTGGAACAAAACTATTTTATGTATATTAAAACTTTACATTTCAGATTGTTCTTTTCCGACGTGAAATTTTATTAATTTTATTGACTTATCCCTTTTATCAATAAAGGCTTCGACAAGCTCAGCCAGACAACATTCAGAATATCGATTAGGAACCTTGGTGTCTCCCTGAGCTTGTCGAAGGGTTTCCGTTAAGAATCTTCAATAAAGACCCGTTCTCCAAATATTAATAAAAAGGATTGGTCAATAATTTTATTCTCTAAAAAAAAGGATGTACAAAATAAAATTGAAACAGGCTTTTTTGAAACTTTTGGATTACTACGATTGAATTGTACTTTAAAGAAAAAAGGCAAAACATTTACAAAAAAGCTTATTCCTTATACTTAGAAAATCCTTTAGATTTGTATTTATAAAAGCACTACATTTAAGGAAAGAGAAAAGAGTTTAAGTACACTAATATACAATCGAATAGACGATTACGAATCCTGAACTAAACGACGTTGAATTATTGTGCCTTTTCTTTACGGGAACCTTTTTCTTTCTTATCTTTTTTTTCCTTTTCAAAAGGATTTGAATCGTTGCCTTTACTAACCTCTTGGTACCATTCTTCCCAATACTTTACCATTGTCTGAAGCAATTCTGGATGCGTACTGGATAAGTCCTTCGTTTCTGTCCTATCGTTTGCAAGATCATAAAGTTGCCAAGCTGCTGATGCTTCCTTGCCTTTTGGTGCCAATCGCAAAGCTTTCCAATTACCTTGCATTTCGACAGCAAACTTTTCATAATTCCACGATAGTTTACGTTCAGCAATCGGTGCTTTTTTGATTTGAGGTAACAAACTTTGCCCATCAAGTGGATTTAATTTTCGCCCTTTATATTCAGCTGGATAATGCAAACTAACTAAGTCCAATACCGTTGGAAAAATATCAATGACAGCGCCTACTTGCTTAGAAAGAATACCTGGTGTACCAATGCCTTTTGGCCAATGAACAATCATTGGAGTGCTAATTCCACCCTCATAAAGAGTCGATTTATTACCGCGAAAGGGCGTATTACAAACTGCTGCTCCAACATCGTTGATGCGTTTTTCTGTACTGCGGTCTCCCATTTGGATACCAACGGGCAATGTAGCTGCTACACTCTCGGCACTGGCACCATTGTCACTCATAAAAAATATCGCAGTATTATCGAATAGTTTGTTTTTCTTCAAATAATCAAAAAGGCGACCCAATTCTTGATCCAATCGATAGACCATAGCCGTATGAACTGCCATTGCCTGTTGATAATGTTCTTTTTCTTCTTTGGTAAGCGATTCCCAAGATTTTGATTTTTCGTTAATGGAACCAAGCGAACATGTTTTTGGATTAATAATTCCTAGGTCAACCATACGATCATATCGCCGTTGGCGAGCAGCATCTGTTCCTGATTTATAAACATTTAAATAACGTTCTACATCTGCTCTTGGAGCTTGCAATGGCCAGTGCGGAAGATGCGAGGCATAATACAGCAGGAAAGGTTTTGTCGTTCCTTTGTTTACCACTTCTTCTTGTAAAAACTGCATCGCATAATTCGCATGCTCGGTTTCCATATACCATTTTTCCATGGGAACAGTCATGTCTTTCTCCGTGTAGGTTCGACCGTCCAGTTGTATATCACGCATCTGTTTTTCATCAGTTGGCCACCAGTGAATGGCGCTAAGCCCAGCACCGAAGTAACGCTGAAAGCCCATTTGAAGTGGCTCTGGTTTAATATGCCACTTGCCAATCATCAAAGTAGTGTACTCCTCCTTCAAGGCCTCGGCTATAGTCATCGCTCCACGGGTAACATTGCCTGCACCGTGGTTAGCTCCAGTTCGTTGTGGACTTTGTCCGGTCATTAGAGAAGCGCGAGTTGGTGCACATTTAGCATTATTATAGAAATTGGTGTACAGAATTCCCTCTTTAGCCAGCGAATCCAAATTCGGTGTTTCAGCGTCACCACCCATGCAGCTAATGTCAGCATAGCCCATATCATCTGCTAGAATGATTAGGATATTGGGTTTAGATTTTGGTTTTCCTACTTGCGGATAAATTGCAATAGAGAAAAAAAGAAAAACTAAGCTTAGATGCAGAACTATTTTTGAAGAGTCGTTCATTTTTTTATCTCATTATAATTTGTTTCTGTTTTTAGCTTTTCTATATTTTGGAAAAATGAATACCATTTCAAAACTAACTATCCTACTTAAAGTTCCTGATGGAAGTAATTCCTTATTTTAAATTGTCATAAGAACTACAACTTGTCTTTATACTTTTCTCTTATTTTTTTCAATTTTATTTTTAAATCTTTTACTACACGAGCATAAGAGGGATCGTTAAATACGCTTTTCATTTCTTGCGGGTCTTTTTTACGATCATATAATTCCCATTCATTTATGTCATAAAAATAAACTAACTTATACTCTTTTGTGGCAATGCCATAATGCTTTTGTACATTATGCTCATTTGGAAAATCGGAATAATGATAATAAACAGCATCTCGATTCCATTGACTTGAATGACCATTTAAGAGTGGCATAAAACTTTCTCCTTGCATATCATTTGGCGCTTCAATATTTGCAGCCTCTAAAAATGTTTGAGCAAAATCTAAATTTTGAACCATCTCATCATTGGTTATACCGGGTTTGATTACATTAGGCCAGCGAATCAATAATGGTGTTTTGAAGGACTCATCATAAATAAATCGTTTATCAAACCATCCATGTTCACCCAAGTAGAAACCTTGATCTGATGTATAAATTACAATGGTATTATTAGTTAATCCACCCTCATCAAGATAGTGTAACACTCTACCCACATTATCATCTACAGAAGAGACACAAGCTAAATAATCCTGCATATATCGCTGATATTTCCACTCCATTTTTTGCTTAGCGGTCATATTTGGCCAGTTCATTTTAAATGAATTACTTATAGAATCTATTGTTGGATCATAAAGTGCTTTTTGTTGCGAATTCAGTCTGTTGTATTCTTCACCAAGCCCTTTACCGAGAGATATCTTAGGTACTATTTCCCCCATTTCTTTAATAATTTCAGATCTTACTTTGGAGTCTTGACTGTATTTCATATCAAGCAATAGATTCATTTTGGCAGTCTTTGCGGCAGTTCCACGGTTGCTGTAATCATCGAAAAGTGATTCAGGCGCTGGAAACAGTTTTGTGCTAAACTCTTTGAATTTTTCGGGACTTGGCCACCAAGGTCTATGAGGGGCTTTTTGCAAATACATGAGCATAAAAGGCTTTGTTTTATCTCTTTTTTTATCTAACCAATCAATCGTTAAATCTGTAATAATATCAGTTGCATAACCTGTAATTGTGGTGTCTCCTTTGGTGGTAATAAAATCAGGATTAAAATAATCTCCTTGTGCTGGCAAAATCTTAAAATCATCAAACCCTTTTGGGCTATTTCCTAAATGCAGTTTACCATACATGGCTGTTTGATAACCCGCTTTTTGAAACAATTGAGAAAATGTCATTTGGGTTTCATCAAAAGGTTTTTTATTATCAGTCTTACCGTTTATATGAGAATGTTTCCCAGTAAGTATAGTTGCTCTTGATGGGGCGCAAATAGAATTGGCTACACAAGCATTGGTAAACAACACACCTTCCTTCGCAATTCTATCGATATTAGGCGTTTTTATTAACTTGTCTGAATAGGCACTAATGGCCTGATAAGCATGATCATCAGACATGATAAATAGAATATTGGGCTTGGCTTGTGTTATTGCCACTTGAGCATAGATTACACATCCGGAAAAAAGGAAAACCAAAATCAAATTCAAAAGTATTTTATTCATTTTATTCCTTTATTTGCTACAAGTAACTTTTATAAATTCTTGTAAATTAGATCAATGTAGTGGATTTATTTTTCAAGATACGGACGGACTTTCTCTATTAGTAATTTATAACCAGCCTCATTTAAATGAAGTTTATCCTCAGCAAACAATTCAGGTCTTGGTTTTCCATCTGCATCTGAAACCATTTTATAGTTATCTATGTAGGTAATAAAAGGATGATTTTTTGCATAATCTTGAATACTTTCGTTTACCATTTGCTGTTCTAAATGAAGTTTCCATCGTTTTTCAGATGGTTTTAAAGAAATAAAATAAATGGCTGTTTTGGGAAGTTTTGAACGAATGAGTGTCACTAATTTTATAAAATCGTTGTAAACCTGATCGGGCGATTTTCCGGATGCTAAATCATTATCACCTGCATGAAAAAATATTTTTTTTGGAGCATAGGGTATAATAATACGCAATGCATAATTATAGGAATCAATTATTTGTGACCCACCAAAACCTCGGTTAAAAACGGGGTAGCCCTGATAATCTTGTTCAAGGCTTAACCATTTTCTTATAGTAGAGGAGCCTATAAATTCAATACCTCCCTGTAAAGGAGGTTTTTTCAAATCAGCTAATTCAAACGCTTTAATTGATTTTTCCCATTTCAAAGAGTCAATACTAGGCGCGTTGACTTGGGTAAAACTAGCCGATGTTACCAATAAAAAAATTAGCAGTAGTAGAGATTTAATCTTTTTCATATTTAAGTATTGTTAACAGATTCTAAAATATTTGCTTGAATAAATCATTTTTAAAATGGTTTTTTGAAGAAATATCCTAATTCCAGCGCTTAGAAAAAGTTGATTCTACTCGGCAGTTGCATCGGATTTTTTCTTTTTCCCTTTTTCTGCTTTATCGCCTTTTTTTTCCTTTTTGTCTTTTTTATCTTCATCACCCCCTTCGGTGTTTTTGCCTTTTCCATATTTGGTTCCTTTATTATGGCCTGAAAAAGCGCGATTCGCCGCTGGAGGAAGTAAAGCAGGAACATCTTGTTCGCCACGTTTCACTTCGATGATACTAAAAATATCGTCTTTAGCATCGGTATTGACAATGGCTAAATCAGACCCTTTTTGGCCACCATAGCGAAAGACAGCATCTTTTATTGTTACCGTTTCGTGATGCCATTTTTGATCACCTTTGCCTGTAACAATCAAAGCTGTTTTCATTGTTTTACCACCACCGTCATAATCTAATTTCCAACTAGAACCCACCTGTTTATCAAACCAAACGATATTTATTGACATTACTTTAGGTTTTGCATCCTGCGAAAAGCCTTCATGCAATTTGAAATACATAGCATCTTTGCCAGAAGCGTGTTCGAAACTTCTTGCAAATCTATCGTATATGGATGATGTAGCTGTAATAGGACCATTTACCCTCCACAATGCGATAGACGTTGCATCAGCATCTATCTGATACAATAATCGAGAATAATTGTCAGACCAAATTTTCCAACCTACATCGTTTAATCCAGATTGATTCCCTCTTTGTTTGACCTGGCCCATAGTAAGTGCATTCTTATCATCGATCGCTGCACCATATTTAGCATAAGCCGCTGCAATTTTATCGGCACGTTCTGTGTTTTTTTGTGATGCAGATCCAAATTCAGATTCTGGATAAGTTACTTTATCTGAATAATCTAAACCTTTGTGAAGCGCACAAAAGGCATTTGTTGCCGTTTTTGGATAAATTTGACCTGCATACTTATCAAAAAAGAAAAAAGAGTAATCAAAGCCTTGTTCTTTACTAGACTCCATAGCACCTGAACTTACATCCCAGATACTTTGACCTAAATTTAAGGCATTGATGGCCGCCCAATAGAAGTTCATTTGCACATTGATTTGAAATACAGGTCGTTGCCAAGATTGATCCATTTCTGAACGGGTAAAAACTTTTAATCCTTTTGGGTCAATCAAATATTTCTGCCAAGTATTTACGATGGTCTTCTCATCAGTGAAATGACTCCCACGAGAGAGTGTGCCTGCTTTTGTACCAAGTACACCTGTAATATTTTTAGATACCCAATCCCATTGTTGCTGATATTTACCATCTTTACCACCATCTTCATCACCTGAAATTGACGCAAAAAGCAAACTTATTTTTGGTTCAGTCTGATCAAAGAGTTGGGCATATAAAGCAAAACATTCAATACGAAAGTTCTGCCAATCGACACCTTCTTTTGGCAAGTCGTATTTTTTATCATCTGCATCTCCTTTATATGGAGTTTCATCACCCGTACAACCGGTCTTAACTTGGATAAATGCGATATGTGCTTGTTTTTCTTTAGGATAACTGCGAATGTGCTTGGCTACTTCTGTGATGAAACGCGTATATAATTTTTTGTAAATTGGTGAAAGGTAAAAAGGATAATAAGGAAACTTATCATGTATTTCACTGTTGGTGGTCACTTTTGGAACGCCTTCTTCATAAACCCAATCAGGTGTTTTTGGTCCTGCCTCAAAAGACAGATAAACAGACATTTTGTTTTTATAGGCTTTATCAACAGCCTCATCCATAACACTCCAATCGTAGACTCCCGGTTTTTTTTCAACAATATCCCAAGGACTATCGCTTGAAGCGCCTCTGATAAAAGGATAAGACTTAACATCATGTTCAAATCCTCGATCCCATACGCCATAGGAACTGATGGGTGGACCTGATTGACCTATGGCTAAGTTAGATAAGCTAAAAAGGGTAATTAGAATGATTGTTCTGAGATGATTATCGTAAATTAATTTTTTGTTTTTCATGATTTTAGTATTATTTTTTTGTCAATGGTAAGACTTTGAAAGTTAAAAAGGGTTTAAAATTTGTTTTGTATATTAATCGTCCTTAGGTTCTTTCGGTGCTTTCCCGGTCCATTCGGTTTTTGTACAATCTTTCCACCAAGCCAGCCACTGCGTTTCCATTTTTTTGGCGATATATGGAAATTGCGATACCAAATTGTTTGTTTCTGTTCTATCGGTCGCCATATTATAGAGTTCCCAAGTAGGTCCTAAACGTACCAGTTTCCATTCTCCATCACGTACGGCAGCGCTTTTGGAAAATTGAAAAAACAAAGGACTTTTTCGTTCCAGTTTATTCCCTTTAAAAGCAGGCAATAAACTCATACCATCCGAAGCAGGAATATTTGCTTCTTTGGACTCTCCGGGAAATTTTGCTCCCGAAACTGCCAATACAGTAGGCATAATGTCAATAAGATGAACAGGTTCTTGATTCCAACCTTTCCTAGGTTCTATAACAGCTGGCCAATTTACAATTAGCGGAGTATTGATTCCTCCTTCGTGACTGGTCGTTTTCCATTTTCGAAAGGGTGTGTCGCTTACTGTTGCCCAATTTTGTCCATAGCTAGGATAACTTGCGACGCTTCCCATAGGTGCGTTCGTATCTTCATAATCCACTTTAGGGTCTGTCGCACATGCTCCGTTATCAGAAAGAAAGAAAACCAAGGTGTTTTCAAGTTTGCCTTGTTCTTCTAATCGTTTTAGCAAGCGGCCAATATTTTGATCTAATCTATCGACCATTGCGGCATAAATTTCCATTCGTTTGGCTTCGAGTTCTCTCTCTTCTGGGGAAAGACTCTCCCATTTTGGTTTGGTTTCACCTATTTCCATCGGTGGTAAAGGTGAAGTCTTTGGATTTATTAGCCCTAGCTGTATTTGACGCTTGTAACGTGCTTGACGAATGGCTTCATACCCAGCGTCATAGACACCTTTGTATTTGGCTATATCTTCAGGCCAAGCATGCAAAGGCCAATGTGGTGCTGTATAAGCCATGTAAAGCAAGAATGGTTTATTGTCTTTTTGATATTCATCAAGCCAAGTTAAAGCGCGATCAGTGAATGCATCGGTATCATAGAACTTTGGATCCTGTGGTATGTAATTATTGCTTTCTGGTACATTTTTTTCGTCTATAGACCAACGATTTCCAGCAATTTTGTAGGCAGGAATTGGTTGTCCTGGCGCTGCCTCAAAGCCTGGATTAAAATGGTTTTCACAACCGCCAATCATACCATAAAATCGGTCGAATCCTCGAGTTGTTGGGTTGAATTTTGCGTGCTGCTTGCCTGACCAAAAAGTATTGTATCCAGCTGGTCTTAGCACCTCGCCCATAGTTGCAGCATTACCAAAATCAGCATTAGTGCGTTGATAATAGGCACCTGTTAGTAAAGAAGCTCGAGTGGGAAAACACTTCGCTGTATTGTACATCTGTGAAAACTTAACACCTCCAGCAGCGAGTCGGTCGATATTCGGAGTATGAATCTCGCCTCCAAAACATCCAATGTCTGAATAGCCCATATCATCCGCCAAAATGATAAGAATGTTGGGGCTGTTTAAGGCTTTATTAACTTGTGCTAACGTTGTTACCGATAAGGCCACCATTACCAAGACAATAGCAACACTGCGCTTTTGTTTATTCATTCCATTTGTTTTTTAGTTATTGAAACGCACTATCAATTTGTTGAGTAATTAATTCATTTCCTTTTTGTTGCTTTTATCTTTCTTCTTTTTAACCTTAGTATCTTTGTCAGCACCATCGCTCAAAGGATCATCATCTTCTTTAAAATCTTTAGCTTGATTAACAAAATATTCAGGCCTTGGCCCATCAAATAATTTTAGCGCAGCTTGTAACTTTGCTTTGGCTGCTTTGGCTTTGGCATTTAATCCACTTTCACTAAGTTGTGTGCTTTCATTATCATCTTTTTTTACATCAAAAAATTTACCATCAGTGTACAGCTTATAATTAGCATCATGCACGAACTCGGCTTTTGCAGTTGCACCGCCAC
The DNA here is from genome assembly GCA_945878515.1 of Flavobacterium psychrophilum. GTDB lineage: Bacteria > Bacteroidota > Bacteroidia > Flavobacteriales > Flavobacteriaceae > Flavobacterium > Flavobacterium psychrophilum_I. The sequence continues at coordinate 15,835 of CAMCTL010000001.1, forward strand.
TTGGATTGTACCAAGAATACAACCAGTCGCGTGGATTGCCTTTATCACCGAGTAATTGTGGCATAAAACTAATACCATCTATCTTTAAATCAGAAGGAATTTTAACCCCTGTGGCTTCGCAAATTGTAGGTAAAAAATCAGTTGCAGCAATCAAATCAGTGGAAACTTTACCACTAGCAAAGTGACCCGGCCAACTGCCAATTAATGGTACATGAGTACCCCATTTGGTCGTTGTTCCTTTACCTCCTTTTACGTCTTGTCCTTTAAATCTGGCTGGCATTCCTTTAGCTGTACCATTATCACCTAAGATAAGTACTAGCGTGTTATCACGTATCTTCAATTCATCAAGTTTTGCAATGAGTTTACCTATGAGTTTATCAGTATAAGCTGTCATATCAGCAAAATGACCAGTCGATCCTTTCTTCCCTTTTCCATTCTGAACTTTAAGATAGTCAGCACAGTCTGGCGTAGCATCAAATGGCGAGTGGGTGAGCATCATAGGGTAATAAAGAAAGAAAGATTCATCTTTCTTGCGTGAGATAAAATCAAGAGCGTAATCGTTTATGATATCAGGACCATATTCATTATTCTTATATTCATTAGATTTGCCGTTAATGGCTATTTGAGGGTTTTTATAGCGGGGCGATTTTTTTAGTAAATGCCAAAGTGCATATTCATCAAAGCCAAAATGTGCCGGATTATCGTAGTTTTTACCTAATTGCCATTTTCCCGTAACACAAGTTGCATACCCTGCTCCTTTTAAGAGATTTCCAAAAGTCTTTTGTGTTAAATCTAGACTGCCAAAGTTTGCATAGTTTCTGCGGTTACTCATACCTGTCATTAACTCTACTCGAGTTGGAGTACATAGTGGCTGCACATGACATTCTTCAAAACGGACACCTTTGGCAGCAAGTTGATCTATAACGGGCGTTTTATAACTCTCCCCACCATTAGCCGTAACATTTTCATAGCCAAAGTCATCAATCAGTATAAGAACGATATTGGGTTTGGTTTTTGTGTTTTTAACTTGGCTAAAAGTGCCTATTGGTAGAACAAGAAAAAGGGATAGTAAAATTGCATTTTTTTTATAGTCAGTCATAACATTCATTTTTTTGAATATAAATTCTTTTTAAATTAAAATTTTGTTTGAAGCAACAATCAATTCTTACTCATCTTTATCTGACAGGGCTTTCCCTGTCCATTCACTTCCGGTGCATTCTTTCCACCAGTTTAACCAAGCATTGTCCATCTTTTTTACAATTTCAGGGTACTTCGGGGCTAAATTTTGCGTCTCGGTTCTGTCTGAAGACATATCGTACAAATTCCAAGTTTGAGTTGCCGAACGGGATAGTTTCCATTTTCCATCACGAATGGCTGAACCGCTGGCAAATTGAAAGAAAATAGGTTTTTGCCGAGCAAGTGGTTTAGCTTTAAATGCTGGTACTAGACTTACACCGTCTGGAGATGCAATGTTTTCCTGTTTTGACGAACCAGGAAATTTTGCTCCAGAAACCTCCAATACGGTAGGCATAATATCAATTAAATGGGCGGGTTCTCGGTACCACTCTTTTTGCGGTTGGATTTTTGATGGCCAATTTATAATAAGTGGTGTTGCAATTCCTCCTTCGTAACTGTCTTGTTTCCATTTGCGTAAGGGAGTGTTACTTACTGTTGCCCAATGTGGTCCTTGATCTACCGAACTCCAAACGCTACCCATTGGAGCATCAGGATCTTCTGTTTTTTTATTTGGAATTTTTGCATTTGCCCCATTGTCAGATAAAAATAGTATTAGTGTGTTATCTAGTTTTCCTTGTGCTTTCAGTTTATCAACCATACGACCAATGTTTTGATCTACTCTATCGACCATAGCGGCATAAATTTCCATTGCCTTTGCTTCTTTTAGAATTTCATCGGGCGAAGCCTCGGTGCCTTTATTTTTTTTCTTTGCTTGTTTGTCCATTTCACTTTCAAATTGAGGCAAGGGAGAAGTTTTGGGGTCAATAAGTCCCAGTTCTATCTGGCGTTTGTATCGAGCTAGACGGACCGCCTCAAAGCCGCCATCATAAACGCCTTTGTATTTAGCAATATCTTCTGGCCAGGCTTGCAACGGGTCGTGAGGAGCAAAATAAGAAACATAAAGCATAAAAGGTTTGTTGTCTTTTTTGCTTTCGTCCATCCACTTTAATGCTTGATTTGTGATATCGTCAGTGTCGTAAAACTTGGGGTGGATGGGTGTAATTTTCTTTAAATCGTCGTTCCAAGTGAGCTTGGTCTTGGTTCCAATAGGCGGATTGGGTTGGCCAGAAACCACTTTACCAAAGGGATTAAAGTGGTTTTCAGCGGGTCCAATTAATCCGTAAAAGTGCTCAAAACCTCTGGTTACTGGATTAAAGCGGGCATGATTTTTCCCAACCCACCAGGTATGATAACCAGCTGGTTGAAGTACTTCACCCAAAGTAGCCGTTTTTGAATAATCGAGATTTGTTCGCTGATAATAAGCACCGGTTAGTAGTGAAGCTCTAGTTGGATAACACTTACTGGTATTATACATTTGCGAAAATTTTATTCCTCTAGCGGCTAATTTATCGATGTTGGGCGTATGAATTTCACCGCCATAACAACCTATGTCAGAATAACCCATATCATCTACTAGTATGATTAAGATGTTGGGTTTACTTTGAGCTTGGACATTCAAGACATTGAAGACTGAAACAATAAAAATAAAAAAAATATTTGTTTTTAAACAAAGTAATTGCTCTTTTCCCAAAAAAGATATGCTATTAATGGAAAGTTTTTGAAAAAAACAGGAAGCTATATTCAAACAATTTGAACGCAGACCAAAAAAAGTGTTTTTGAAAATTTTAAACATATATTTTTAAAGTTACTTATATTTTACTCCGATATTGAGATTGTGAAAAATCGCTTATATTATTTACAAAATTGGGATGTAATTATCTTTAAGAAGTTGCAAATAGTTTCAATATTAAGGTCAAAATGTGTCATTTTATGATAAAGACAATTATTCTACAAAAAAATTGTTAAATCTTTATTTAATACAGCTAAGAAAAAGAATAAGTTATCAATAATAAGGCTGTATCAATTTAATGTTGTGATACTATAAATTCAGTTTGAGTCTGTAGAATTGGTATTTAAACGATACTTCTTTTATTGTCATTTTTCTCATTTTTATGTTACCTCCTCCTATTTTCTTTTTTATTGTTATTTTTTTGTTCTTTCAATAGTCTATTTACTTTTGACAATGTCTGAAAATAAATCTAAATTGGAAGCACAAGCAGCGTCAATTCTATTTCGTCAGTATGCAATTCGATACTACTAAAAATATCATCTATATTTTCTGTATTTTTAAAATCTAAACTAGATCCTTTAAATGCAAAGAATAGAAATAATCTATCTTCAACTGTTAAGGTGCCATGATACCATTTTTTTAACACCTTTACGAGGAACGGTTATTGCTTTTTTCATTGTTTTTCATACAGCAACTTAATTAATATTTTATTTACCTTTAAAAAATCTTGCCCAGCTAGAAATAAGTATTAGGAAAGAGCAGGATTGGCATTTAAGTTTTGAAAACCAAATTTCATTACCTAAAAGAACGACTGCATTTAACAAATACAGTTTTAATGATAAAGTCCCATGAAATGATACAAAATCGCATATACATTGAAATTTTATTGCCTAGTCAAAGTACAGATTGTTGTTAATTTTGTAATATTTAAAGAAATTTATATTTAACTACTAATTTTAATGCCAAAAAATGATTGTGATTGAAAGTAATGCTGATAAATACGACTTATGAAGCATGATTAGTACAATTCTTTGTTTTAAAATTTAAACGCAATGCCAGTTCTTTTGCAAAATAACAAATAACCAAGCTAAAATTCTAAGCTTCTATTTTGCCCTATATTTTGATTTTGTTTGGGTTGAGCAGGAGTTAATTAATAATTTATACAATTTTATATAATTTCATACTATGATGAAAAAATATTTACTCTTTCTTTTTCTCTTACCTATATTGACTTTTGGGCAAACCACCCAAACTTTTTCTACTGCTGGAACCAGCTCTTTTGTAGTTCCAAACGGCGTTACCTCCCTAGATGTTCAGGCTTGGGGTGGTGGTGGTTGCAGTGGTCATAATACCAGTGCCACAAGCGGTTCTTGTGGCGGTGGCGGTGGCGGTGCTTATACGGGCGGTACTATTAGTGTAAGCTCTGGCGCTACTTTCTCCTACACTGTAGGAGCTGGAGGAATTTACAATACTGCTGGTACGACACCACCTGTAGCCGGAAGTCCATCTACCTTTTCAGTAATTACTGCTAATGGCGGATCGCGAGGAGGAAGAAGTACTGTCAGTAATGGTGGTGCAGGAGGAACAGTTTCTCCTGATCCAGGGGGAGTAACTTCATTTATTTCTAGAGCTGGAGGTACAGGTGGTAATGGCGGTAATAATGTTAGTTTCAGCGGTGGTGGCGGCGGAGGAGCTGCAGGATCAACAGCCGCTGGAACCAATGGAGCAATTTCCGCCCTGAATACCGGAGGTGCTGGTGGTGCTGGTGGTGCAACAGGTGGTGGCGCTGGTGGTAACGCTAGTAATTTTAGCCCATCAAGTAGTGGAGTATATGGGACTGCGCCTGGTGGTGGCGGTGGCGGTCGAGCCTATAACAATACTGGTAGTAATACAAACGGAGGTCGGGGTGAGATAAGAGTTACTTACACCTGTATCTCTTATGATGTTTTAACGGCTGCAGCAGCAGCTTCTCAATTTTCATCAGGAGCACCATCTACTGTGACCCTTACCTCTAGTAGTTTGTCTGTTGGAACCTATACCGTAACATATAGCACTACAAACCCCGTAACTAGCGGCAACACTGCTACTATGACTTTTAGTGGCACTACGGGAACATTCTTAACTATGGCCTTAACGGCCGACTCAGATATTACCGTGACCAGCCTGAAAAGTGGCTCTGGTGTAGGCTGTTCCAGTACCATTACTACGAATAATACTGCCACTGCTGTCTTAGACTCGGTTGTTGTCACTGCGGGAGCTGTTGCAACCGAGCAGACTATTTGTAGTGGAAATACGCCTGCTGCTTTAACATCTAGCTCAGATGGTACGACCTCATCGGGAACACTTTCCTACGAATGGCAGACCAATGCGAGTGGTAGCTATGTTACCATTCCTAGTGAAAACGGGGGTACATACTCGCCACCTGCCTTAACGGCCACGACAAGTTATCAACGAAGAACCTTAGCTTTAAATGGCGGAAATACAACTTATTCTGGTTACACCACGCCTGTAACAATTACTGCAAATACAGCTGCTTCTGGCGCCATAGGAATTACTACTAGTACTATTTGTAATGGTACTACTGCCGCTATCACCTCATCTACAGCAGGAACAGGCTCTGGAACAATTACGTATGAATGGCAAACGAATGCAACAGGCAGTTATGTTACAATTCCTAGTGAAATAGCAGCTACCTATACCACACCTGCTTTAACGACCACTACCAGTTATCAAAGAAGAACCGTTTCTACATTAAACGGAGTAGCTTGCTATTCTGCTTATACTAGTCCACTGACCATTACCGTAAGTGCTACAGTAACCGCAGGGTCAATAGGTAGTGCCCAAACCTATTGTGCTGGTAGTTCGGTAATCCCAGCACCGTTTACCTCATTGACCGCTGGGACTGGTTCTGGAACTATTACCTACGAGTGGTCAGAAAATTCGAGTGGGAGTTATGTTGTTATTGCCGGTGCCACGGCAGCTAGTTATACACCCACAACACCCATAACCGTTACGACAACCTATCGCAGAAGAACCGTTTCTACATTTAATACAAGAGTTTGTAATTCTAGTTATGTTACTGCAGTAGTAACCTTTAATGTATTGACTGAAGGTACCATAGGTAATGGACAAACCATTTGTAATGAAGCAAATCTATCTGTAAGTAATACATTAGATGGTACAGCAACAACAGGAAACTCCACAAGAAGCTATGAATGGCAAGCAGATAATGGTAGCGGTTATGTTACTCTTTCAGGTGTTGTAACAAGTAGTTGTCCTACTGGAGCCTTAACCACAACCACCAGTTACAGAAGAAGAACTGTATCCCTTAGTAATGGAACCACTTGTTATTCCAACTATACTGCTCCAGTGACAATTATAGTGCAGGATTTAGTAACCATAGGAGCAATAGGACCAGTCCAAACTATTCTTCCTGGCGAAACACCAGCGCCATTAACCTCTCTTACAGATGGCACTGGCTCTGGCACTATAACCTATGAATGGCAGACCAATGCTAGTGGTACTTTCACCGGCGGCGGTACAATAGCGACAACCTCAGGCTATGCCCCGCCCGCTTTAACGGTCAATACAGGCTATAGGAGAAGAACTATTTCAGTACAAAATGGCGTCACTTGTACCTCTGCATTTTCACAAATATCAGTAATGGTCAATAATGCAACTGCTGGAACTATTGGAACCGATCAAACCATTTGTAATGGAGACACTCCTGCAACTTTGACCTCAGTTTTAGCAGGTGTTCCTACGAATGGTTTAGCAGTTATCTCATACGAATGGCAAGACAATTCCAGCGGCAGCTATCTTACTGTTCCAGGAGCTATTTCGGACACTTACAGTCCGCCAGCTTTAAGCGCCACTACGAGCTATCAACGTAGAACAGTGTCAGCATTTAATGGTACTACATTCTATTCTGCTTATACTACTCCAATAACAATCACTGTAAATCCAGCAGTTACGGCCGGAACTATAGGAACAGCCCAAACTATTTGTAACGGAGGTATTCCAACCAGTATAAGTTCGTCGGCAGACGGCACAGGCTCAGGTACCATCAGCTATGAGTGGCAAGACAATTCCGGCGGAAGTTATGCTACCATTTCAGGTGCCAACGCTTCAACTTATTCACCATTAGCATTGACAGCTACTACAAGCTATCAAAGGAGAACCGTATCTTTATTCAATGGTATCAACTGTTATTCCGCTTATACTAGTCCGGTGACCATCACTGTAAGCGATGTGGTCACAGCAGGAACAATTGGAACCGCGCAAACTATTTGCAATGGAGACACCCCATCTACCTTAACCTCTACGACAGCTGGAACAGGATCCGGAACAATAAGCTATGAATGGCAGACTAATGCTAGTGGTTCTTTTATTACCATTGCATCTGCTACTTCAGATACGTATTCGCCGCCTAGCTTGACAGCAACTACCAGTTACCAGAGAAGAACTGTTTCAACATTCAATGGAACAACATGTTATTCAACTTATACTAGCCCAATAACAATTACAATAAACAACGTCACACAGGGATCCATAGCGACCGCACAAACTATTTGTAGTACTAATACGCCAGCCGCATTGACTTCCACTACTTCTGGTACAGGATCAGGAACGATAAGCTACGAATGGCAGACTAATGCTAGTGGTTCTTTTGTTACCATTCCATCTGCAACATCAGATACGTATTCACCGCCCAGCTTAACGACAACTACAAGTTACCAAAGAAGAACGGTTTCCCTATTTAATGGAACAACTTGTTATTCAACTTATACTAGTCCTGTAACGATTACCGTAAATAACGTTACAGAGGGAATCATTGGAACTTCTCAAATTATACTAAGTGGAACAGCACCAGCTGTACTCACTTCTCTAACCGATGGTACTGGGTCAGGAACGGTCAGTTATCAATGGCAAACCCTAACATTTACAGGTAGCTTTTACACAGATATTGCAGGAGCTTTTGGGGCTACTTATGCACCGCCAACCTTAACGGTAGGTAGATTTTATCGTAGAAGAACCGTTTCAATACTTCCAGGGCGAACTTGTTATTCAAACTATTCCAACAGTATAACCATATCAGTAAATGATGTAACCGCTGGCGCTATAGGAACAAATCAGACTATTTGTAATGGTAGTACGCCAGCTGCTTTAACTTCGACAGCAGACGGTACAGGCTTTAGTCCTCTTTCATATGAATGGCAAACCAACGCCTCGGGGAGTTTTGCTACTATTTCAGGTGCTAATGCGGCAACCTATGCTCCACCAGCACTAACAGCCACTACGACTTATCAAAGAAGAACAGTTTCTATGGCTGTTGGAACAACCCTATATTCGCCTTATACTACGGCCGTAACAATCACTGTAAATAATGCTGTAACTGCTGGAGCAATTGGAACCGCGCAAACTATTTGTAATGGAACTGCTCCACCAGCTTTAACCTCTACAACAGCAGGAACAGGATCAGGAACAATAAGCTATGAATGGCAGACTAATGCCAGTGGTTCTTTTGTTACCATTCCATCTGCCACATCAGATACCTATTCGCCACCTAGCTTGACAGCAACTACCAGTTACCAAAGAAGAACGGTTTCAGTAAGTGGAGGAACAACTTGCTATTCATCATACACAACTCCTATTGTGATTACCGTAGGCGCTGCAGTCACCGCTGGGGTCATTGGAACCGCACAAACCATTTGTAACGCCAATACTCCAGCCACATTGACCTCTAGCTCTGCAGGTACAGGATCCGGAACAGTAAGCTACGAATGGCAAGACAATTCTAGCGGCAGTTATGTTACCATTTCAGGTGCTACAAGTGCAACATTCTCACCTCCAGCATTAACCGCCTCAACTAGTTACCAAAGAAGAACAGTTTCCCTATTTAATGGCACAACTTGTTATTCGGCTTATACTACTCCAGTGACGATTAACGTGAATAACGTTGCCGAGGGTATCATTGGAACTTCTCAAACCATACTAAGTGGTACAGCACCAGCTTCACTAACTTCTCAAACCGATGGCACTGGATCAGGAACTGTCAGCTATGAATGGCAAACCCGAACATTACCTGGCACTTATACAGATATCCCTGGAGCTTTTGGGGCTACTTATGCACCGCCGACCTTAACAGCAACTACAAATTATCGTAGAAGAACAGTTTCAATACTTAATGGGATCACTTGTAATTCATCCTATGCCAACATAATAACCATCACAGTAAATGATGTAACCGCTGGCGCTATAGGAACAAATCAGACTATTTGTAATGGTACAATCCCAGCTACTTTAACCTCTACAACAGCAGGAACGGGCTTAGGAGCTCTTACTTATGAATGGCAAACCAACGCCTCGGGTAGTTTTGTAACTATTTCAGGTGCTACGTCGGCAACTTATGCGCCACCAGCACTAACATCTACCACAAGTTTTCAAAGAAGAACTGTGTCTGTGAGTGGTGGAACAACCCTATATTCGCCTTACACAGCATCAGTAACAATTACTGTTAATAATGCTGTAACCGCTGGATCAATTGAAACCGCACAAACTATTTGTAATGGGACTGCACCGGCTACTTTAACCTCTACAACAGCAGGAACAGGATCTGGAATAATAAGCTACGAATGGCAGACTAATGCAAGTGGTTCTTTTGTTACCATTCCATCTGCGACATCAGATAGCTATTCGCCGCCTAGCTTAACAGCAACAACTAGTTACCAAAGAAGAACTGTTTCAGTAAGTGGCGGAACAACTTGTTATTCATCATACACAACTCCTATTGTGATTACGGTAGGTGCAGCAGTAACTGCTGGATCGATAGGAAATACTAAAACCATTTGTAATGGCACTGCTCCAGGAACTATTACTAATTCCGGCGCTGGAGCAGGATCAGGCACCATTACCTACGAATGGCAAGACAATTCTAGCGGGAGCTATGTTACCATTTCAGGTGCCACAACGCTAACTTATGTGCCACCAACATTGACAGCTACGACCAGTTATCAGCGAAGAACAGTTTCTGTTTTCAATGGCACAACTTGTTATTCTATCTATACAACTCCAGTAACAATTACAGTAAGTAATGTAGTGACCGAAGGAACGATAGGAACATCGCAGACTATTTGTACAGGTACAGCTCCAGCTACATTGACCTCTATTGCAGACGGTTCTGGATCTGGAACTATTGCTTACCAATGGCAAACCCGAACCTTACCAGCAGGTTATATGGATATAGTAGGCGCTACTGCCGCTACATATTCACCTCCAACGTTAACAGCAACTACGAATTATCGTAGATTAGCGATTTCTACACTAAATGGCGTATCTTGTAATTCAGCTTCATATTCAAATGTTGCAACTGTTACCGTAACTGCAAATTTATCGCCTGTTGCGATAACACCTACAGCAGCACAAACCTTTTGTCAAGTGTCAGATGGCACTCAATTAAGTGTTGGTACACCAACCGACGGAGGTTCGTTTACAAGACTATGGGGTAAACGGTCTGTATCAGGCGGGGCCATTACAAACCTAAGCGCAGACGGCTCTACTTTTACCCCAACATCAAATAATGTGGGCGTCGGAACATGGCTCGTTGTTTGTACGGTAACACCTACTTGTGGCAGTCCAATGGTTTCTAACGAAGTATCTGTGACTATCAATCCAACCCCAACTTTAACAGGAGCATCGCAAGCAACGCCTGTTTGCAACGGCTCAGGCGCTACTATTAATTTGACTGGATTAGTGGCTGGTAGTACCTCAACTGTTACCTATACCATAAATGGCGGTAGCACCGTAACGCTTACTGGTCTCGTTGCCGATGGTTCAGGAGCTGCGAGTTTCACAACAGCAGCATTAACAACGGCTAATAACGGACAGGTTTTACAAATAACAGGGATTACAATTACAAGTGCCACACCCAATTGTAATTTTATCCCAACTAATCGAAATGTTACACTGGTGGTCAATTCCATTTTATCAGCAGTAGCAATAACGCCCGCTACAGCGCAAACTATTTGTTTCACAGCATCTGGATCTGTACTAACAGTAGCTGAAACGGGGGGTGGTGTTATCACTAGACAATGGGGTAAGCGTGCCTCTACAGGTGGCGTCATTACTGATATCGTAGGTCAAACCGGTACAACATATACTCCAACAGGCGCTAGTTTAGGAGCGGGTTCGTGGTTTGTGGTGTGCACCTCAACACCAACATGCGGAAGTCCAATTATTTCTAATGAGGTATCCGTTGTTGTGAGCACACCGCTTACGCTGACAGGCGCTTCGCAAGCTGCATCAATCTGTTCTGGGTCGGCGGCGGTCATTAATTTAACAGGTTTGACACCTAGTACTACCTCGACTATTACCTATCAAATCGCTGGAGGCACTACAAGAACCGTTACTGGCGTAGTTGCAGATGCCTCTGGAAATGCAAGTTTTACCACTATTACCACCTTAACAGGAACCAACAATGGACAGACACTACAAATTACGGGTATTACGGTACCAAGTGCTAGTCCGGTTTGTACCACTGTATTTGCACAAAACCTGACGCTTTCTGTTATTGCACCAACAATAGGTACTTACTCTCAATCGACGGCGGTTTGTGCGGGATCCTCTGCCACTATTCTTTTAACAGGAATGTTACCCAATACTACTTCTACCATATCGTATCAACTTGCGGGATCTATTCAGCCAGATATAACAGGTTTGGTTTCTGATGCATCTGGGAATGCCAGTTTTAGCATAGTAGCCAATAACTCACAAAATTTTAGAATTTTATCCATCACCGTAACAAGCACGACTCCGAATTGTACCACCGCAATAGGTAGTTCTGGTGCTTTTAATCTGTCGGTACCAACCATAGCTGCTGGGTCAATAGGGACTTCACAAACTGTTTGTAGTGGATCTTCACCAACCATTACCTCTCTAGTAGATGGTACAGGAACAGGAATCATTACGTATGAATGGCAAGCTGATAATGGTACAGGCTATGTGACCATATCAGGAGCTAGTGATTCGACTTATGCACCACCTGCTTTGACTACAACGACGAGTTATAGAAGAAGAACCCTTGCTACTTTCAGCGGACAAACTTGTTATTCAGCCTATACTACTGCTATCACTATGACAGTTAACACTTTGACTGCCGGTGCGATTGGCGGTTCAACCACAATATGCTCTGAAAACAGTCGAAATATATTTCAATTAACAGCCGGAACTGCATCAACAGGCTCTTCTACAAGAAGCTATGAATGGCAAGCTAATGATGGTACCGGATGGGTTACTATTCCTGGAGAAATAGATACGAGTTATCAGACCCCTATTTTAACCATAACCACCAGTTACAGAAGAAGAACGGTAGCGGTAAGCAATGGCGTTACTTGTTATTCAGACTATACTACTCCAGTTACTATTTCAGTAAATAGTGTCAATGCTGGAATTATTGGGACAAAACAATCTATTTGTGCTGGAGACACGCCGGCACCATTAACATCAATTACAGACGGAACAGGTGCAGGTACAATTACATACGAATGGGGCGTGAGAGTAGGAATTCCAGGAGCCCCCCTATTTCCTACTTTTACAACTATACCCGGAGCTACTGGGGCTACTTATTCTCCGGGAGTAACAACTATACAGACAAGTTATCGCAGAAGAGTGATTTCTACCTTAAATGGCGTAACATGCTTTTCTCCTTACGTAGCCGTAACCATTAGAGTAGGTGAACCCGAGGAGGGAGTTATAGGATCAGACCAAACTATTTGCGCAGGAACTGTCCCAGCTACTTTAACCTCGATAGAAGCAGGAGCGGCGCCAGGAACAATTACATACGAATGGCAAGCTAATGAGGGTGCTGGCTATGTTACTATTCCAGGGGCAACTGCGGCAACATACTCACCACCAGTACTAACCACAACTACAAGTTATCAAAGAAGAACGCTTGGTGTATGTGCAGGACTGCCAACTGCGTCAATCTGGACCAATGCAGTAACTGTCACAGTAAATGTTGTAACAGCTGGGACAATAGGAACAAACCAGAATTATTGCGCTGCCACTACGCCAGCTACTTTAACCTCAACAATAGCAGGAACAGGCCCAGGCACAATTACATACGAATGGCAAACTAATGCCAGTGGTTCTTATGTTACCATTTCAGGAGCAACAGCGGAAACCTACTCACCACCAGCGCTAACCGCAACTACAAGTTATCAAAGAAGAACTATTTCTACATTAAATGGCTTAACTTGTAGTTCAGTTTATACCAGTCCGATTACAATTACATTTAATAGCACTCCAGCTACTCCAACGATCAGCGGTACAACAAATGCTACTTGTTTACCTTTTACAGGAACGGTGACTTTAGCAGGGTTGCCTGCAACTGGAACTTGGACAATTAATCCTGGAGGTATTTCGGGAACAGGAACCAGTTATACCATAACCGGTTTGTCATCAGGAAACTACACCTATACGGTTACTAACTCTAATGGTTGTATCTCCAATGCAACTAATACAGCCACAGTTGCACCCGTTGTTACGAATACATGGAATGGGACTACTTGGTCTAATGGAACTACTTCAAATCAACAAGCGCTGATTTTTAATAGCAACTATCCTCCTGTAATTGACCCTAACGTAGATTTATATGGTTGCAGTTGTACTGTTACTACAGGCAACAATGTTACTATAAAAGCTGGCCGAAATTTGATTCTCACAGATCAAGTTAGCGTCGTAGGCACAGGAACTTTAACCTTTGAAAATACTGCGAGTTTGATACAAATTAATAATGTAACCAATTCGGGAAATGTAAGCTATAAGCGTAGCACAACCCCAATCAATAAATTTGATTATTCCTATTGGTCGACGCCAGTGTTACCCTTTACACTAGGAGGAATTTCTGCGAATACAAAAGGCGACAAGTTTTATTCCTTTGATCCTAGTGTAAACAATTGGAAACAAGAATCTTCTGCTACATCAATGGTAGCAGGAACTGGATACATAATTCGTGGGCCTGAAAGTTTTGATAACAGCAGTCGTACAGTTTATGAAGCTACTTTTAATGGCGTACCAATTAATGGTAATATAAATATCTCAGGAGTTGTTCCTGATGCTTCCTACCTTTTGGGAAATCCATATCCTTCAGCCTTAGATGCCGATTCGTTCCTTAATGCAAACCAAAATGTGCTTGATGGGACACTCTATTTCTGGACGCATAATACACCAATTGCTGCAAATACACCAAATCCTGGTAGCGGCGCACTTGCCTATTCTGGTGATGATTATGCTACTTATAATCAAACTGGGGGTACAGCAGCTGGACCAGGTAATACCCCTTCAGGAAAAATAGCCTCTGGTCAAGGGTTCTTTGGAGGTACGAAAACAGTTGCTGCTGGTTTTGTATCATCGACTCCAATCGTTTATACTAATGCTATGCGAGTTGGTGTTGGAGGAATTACAGGAGATAATACTCAGTTTTTCAAAACTAAAGAACCCGCTGCTAAAGCTACAACTGTTGTTGAGAAACACCGTGTTTGGCTTAACCTAACCAATGAACAAGGTGCGTTTAAACAAACTTTAGTGGGCTATATTACCGGTGCTACAAATGAGTATGAAAATCGTTTTGATGGAAAAAGTTTTGACGGAAATGAATTCCTTGATTTTTACAGTCTGCTTCGAGACAAGAATTTAAGTATTCAAGGTCGTGGTTTGCCCTTCGATGAAAACGATGAAATCCCACTTGGCTATCGTGTAGCTGTTGCGGGTACTTTCTCAATTGCTATCGATCAAAAAGATGGAATTTTGTCCAATCAATCTGTTTTTATTGAGGATAAATTGACCAACACAGTGCACAAATTGAATACGGGTAAATATACCTTTACTACTGCAAAAGGTATTTTTGACAATCGTTTTGTTTTGAAGTATAATAATAAAACATTAAACGTAAAGGAATTAGAATTAAGCAAAGGAATAGCCGTTTCATTTTCAAACAGTAATAGAACTTTACTCATCAGAAACAATTTGAAAGAGGCAACAATCACTAGTGCAACACTTTTCAATATCGCAGGGCAAAAAATTGCCCATTGGGATGTTAAAGGAAGAGAACAAACTAACATTCAAATTCCAATAAGAATTATGCCATCAGCTCTTTATATTGTCAAAATTAAAACGTCAAAAGGAGATTTGAGCAAAAAGATAATTATTAAATAGTACTATGATTGGCTAGGGTTATTCAAAATAATCCTAGCTATTTTTAAAGTAGTTCCATTAGTTAGCACTTTAAAAAATTTATCCAATTAGAAAAAAATAGAGAACCCCGCTAGTAACTCTTATTGAAGTTATTAGCGGGATTACTTATAATAGAAATACTACCTCTATTGGTCTAAAAAATAGTATACTGAGCATTACACTGTTTTTAAATCAAGAACAACCGTTTTTAATGATCTCCCTTTCAAGTCTCAATACAATTTGCTGCTGCAAATCACGAAAAGCGACTGAAACTAATAATCAAAAACTAATTACAACCAACGTCTTTTAACGTAGTGATACCTATTGAAATTAATCAAAACTGAAAAATTAATTTTTTATAAATTCAATAATCTTTACTGTATGGGCTGGCTGCACTAATGTTAGTTTGTTGGATTCAATTTTGAAATTCTTTTTTGTCCACAATTCAGTCAATTTGTATTTTGAATTGTTTAATTCGAAATCCGTTTTTAGATTGTAGGTTTTAGTTACATCCTTGTCGAGCCAGTTGAAAATTGTGATAATTAATCGATCTTTGGTTTCCAATTTCCATATTGTTGGGATATCAACACCTGAAAATAAATCGAGTGGAATGGCATGAACGCCTAGTTTATTGACGGCCATAATATCTCTGTTTTTTAATAATTCCAATCGTTCAGCAGGCAGTGATTCGACTTTATCTCCAAAGAAGAAAAGTCCACCCATTATAGCTTCTAAAGTCATGTGGCATTTTGCTTCTTCAATACTATATTGCGGCGAAACGAAAAAAGCATCGGGATCGACAATAGCAATATTTTTGTGCATATAATAGTTTTGTGATACGGCACGCGCAAATCGGATTAATCCTTTTTCAACCTGATCGTCTTCTATAGTACCCAATGTTTTGCCGTAAGTTATGTTGGTATATGGCTCTGCTTCAGATTTATATCCTGGGTGGTTGATGTCATTTCCTATTCGGATGGCATCATAACATTCTAAAGCACCAAACACATAACCCATACTGCGAGTCACGGTTAAATCATCGGGCAATGCAGTCCGAATGGCACGAATTGTTTTATTGTGTGCTTGCATAAAAGTCATGCTTGAATCATATCGTTTTCCTTCGTCTAAGCCACCGTAAGTATGATCCCATTTCATAAAGGAAGGTCTGTATCCTTCTACAATTTGTTGGTATCGTGCGGCAGAAAAAGCAGGTACTTCAGGATGACTACCGTCAACATAAACAGTTCCTATGGTGGTTTCCATTTCGTCATCTCCTTTTGCCACTTTTTTAGTTACTGCTGGTTTCAAAATCCAATCCGGATGCTGAGCCGTAATGGGGTCTTTTGGATTGGTGCGTAATGGGCTCACGTGTAGTCCAAAATCAAGTCCCAAGTTATTAACATAATCCGACAAATATCGAATTCCATTAGGAAAAGTGCGGTTATCTACAGTGTAAAGTCCAGGTTCTGTCCACCAACCTCCGTCAATTTGAATTGTTTTCCACCCGTAATCTTTTAGATTTTTATTTATAAAATCTGCTGCAATTAAAAATTGTTTTTCAGTAATCTCACGTCCATAAGTATGCCAAGAACTCCAACCTGCTTCTGTGCTATGCATAGGTTTTCCTTTACGAACATTCTCACCCATAATTTTTCCGGTTTCCAGCAGTATTTTTGTAGGACGTTGATTTTGCCAGTAACCCACCAAAAAAGCATCGGTTGTAATAGTATTTCCTGCGGGAACCCATATTTTTTCTCTTTCGAAAATCGCTCCACTTCTTGCGGTTAATTTTAATTTGTTGAAGTCGTTTTCAATAGGTAATTCCCATTTAAAGTTATTGGGCCACAATTCGCTCGCTATACTGGCAAATGAGAAGGCACAATTATTTTTGTCGTTGACTAACATACTTAGCCAAACCCCTGTATGCGCTTTAGAGTAGGTACCTGCTTTTGCTTTCTTTGTGTTTAATTGATAGGGATACATAAGCGCTCCGGTGTGCGGCGCAGAAGCACTCTCGGTAAAGACAATCCAATCTTTTGTATTTCCTGATAAAACTATGTTTTCTTTGGCTGACGTAAACAACTTGATGCCACCTAATTTAAATTTCTCGGTAGCTTTTAGTGAAGAGTTCATTACCAAATAAGGACGCCCTTCCATCAATTCAAATTGGATTGTAAAATTTGAAATCAGGGGATGGCTCTCACAAATAAGATATAAATATTCGACTTTGCCGTTAAAATTGTTCGCTTCACTCAATCGGGTGCCTTCTTTTTTCTCCCAACGAATACTTTTAAATTCACGAACAGAAGTCCATTTGTCGTTGATTTCAATTTCGGGTGAAAGATTATTTATTTGTGCCGATTTACTATCCCATTGAATACTATATTCGGGACTGCCATTGGTGTATTTGACAACGGGTTGTGCCACAAGCTTTGGCAATACAAACACAAGCATTAAGCTGATAATCGTTTTTAATTTATTCATTTTTTAAAGATTTAGTTGTTTGAATTTTATAGCGTTTGATTTTTGTTTTTATGGCTTTTACAGGTCTGTTGACTACCGATTTTCTATAATGTATTTATTGCAAATAAACACCATCCTAAATCCCTAAATTTTGAAATATTTCTTGATAATTAGGATTGTTGGGGTCTAATTGTTTCAGTTTAATCGCGGTTTGAGTGGCATTTATTCTATTATTAGATTGAATATAGACAAAGGTCAATGCGTAATACAGTTCAGCATTTGATGGATTTATTTGAATCCCTTTTTGTAAAACCATTAGAGCTTCTTTTGGCTTTTTGTTTTGATTTAATAGTAATCCGTAATTGTAATACACTTTTGGGTTTACTGATTTTAATTCCACTGCTTTTGCAAATGAGTTTTCGGCTGCTTTCAAATTGTTCATTTCAAAATAAAGCAACGCTCTATTGAAATAAATACGTTCATTAGTAGGATCATTTTTTATAGCTAAATCCAATGTTTTCAAGGCTTGTTCATTTTTTCCTTGCGAATTATAGGTAGCCGATAAATTGAGCAAAGCATAATTCATGTTACTGTCTTTTTTCAAGCCACGCAAATAAAACCTTTCAGCATTTGGATAATCTTTTAATTTCAAATAATAATCAGCCAACATCACATTTCCAGTTGAAAAATCAGTTTGATAACGAAGTGATTTTTCCAATTCCATTTGTGCTGTGGCAAAGGCTTGAGCATATTCAGATGACACTTGTTCTGAAGGAATTGTGATGTACAAATCGGCTGCTGCAATCCGAACTGCTCTTACTTTATCTGAAAGTAAAGGTCCTACTGCTGCAATCCAATTTTCTGAAGGGAAAGAAGCTAAACTTTTTAGAGCACGATACCTTATTTGAGCTTCTTTACTAGAGAGTCTTCCCAAAATGGTATTCAAGCTAGATTGAGTTTGTATAGAACCCAGATAAAAAGTTGCTGTTGCTTTAATTATTTTTGGAACAAATTTATTGTCGATAAGCTTTTGGAGGTGCATTTCACTTTTGGCGTCCAACTGACTTCCTGGTATTAAATCCTGAGCAAAATGATATTTCCTTTTGGGACCGTACCATTTAATTACAGCGTCGGCCAATTCTTTCTCAGATTTGTCTTTATGACAATTGCTACAAGCATTGGGAGTTCCATATTTTACGGATAAATCGGGTCGTGGTACCCGAAAACCGTGATCGTGTCGCAAATCATTTCCCATGAACACCTTTCCAGGCATGTGACAATTTACACAAGCAGCAGATGGCGTTCCTTTGGGATGAAAGGTATGTGTTGGCACATCATATTTAGTAGTCAAATGACATTGTGTACAAGTTAAATTGCCCGCCAACTTTAATTTTGTACTGTGTGGATTATGACAATTGATGCATGATACCCCTTTTGCATACATTTTGCTTTGCAAAAATGAAGTGTATATGTAATCCTCATCTTTTACTTGACCATCGGCATAAAAAAACTCTGAATCTGGAATTTGTGGAATGTAATTGTCCATGATTTCCCTACTTTCGATATGATTGCCATTGATTTCAGAAATACGGGCGTGACAGGGAGCGCAGGTATTAATCAGCTCGGTTTGTCCGGTACGTTTACTCAATTTTAGATAACTTCCGACCACTTTTTTCCTTGATTTGTAATCACTACTGTTCATATAATCAACATGAAGCTTGCCGGCGCCATGGCAACTTTCGCAACTTACATTAATAATGGAATAACTGGTTTTGTATGTATCTGTTTTCATATCGTAGTTTTTACGAAGGTTTGTTGAATGACAAGTGGCACACATTGTGTTCCAATTTTGAGCATTTCCAGTCCAATGCAACCAATCATGAGAAGGGATTTTTTGACCAGGATACTGGTTGAACCATTTCTTTTTATTGACATCCCAACACAAACGGGGTACTTGCAAACGTCCTCCAGGAAATTGGACTAAATATTGTTGTAACGGTTTATAACCAAAGATGTACTTTACTTCAAAATCATGGTTTTTACCGTCATCACCTTCAGTATTGATGTAGAATTTATTACCTTTTTTAAAAAACCGACTTGTAACTCCATCTGCAGTAAAAGTCAAGTTATTAAAATCGCCCTTTACGGTTGAATCATTTGGCGGCAACATTGACATATAATGATCAGAATGTTTCCAATCCGTAAATTCTGCCGTATGACATTTCTTGCAGGATTGATCTCCTACATAAGATTTTGAATGCTCCTGAATTTTGGAATATTTTTCGTCTCGAGCGCTATAATTATCTGCAATGAATATATTAAAAACAATGAGAAATGCTACTATCAAGGCAATTAGTATAGCTAGATAATTCTTTTTTGTAAACATATAATTTCCTGGCAAAACACCTGTAATCTTCTACAGAAAACGAGCTGATACTTATTTTTATTTTTGCTTTTTTGTCTTGGTTTTTTTAACTTTGGCATCCTCTTTATCTTCTGCAATCACATTATTTGCAGCCCATTCATTGTATAAATCAACCAATTCCTTGAATTTCTCTGGATTATTCCCTTTGAGATCATTGGTTTCATTTCTATCTATTTTCATATCATATAAAGCCCAAACCTCTTTATTTGCAACAGCCTTCCAATCCCCTATGCGTATCGCTTTGCCTTTGGCCCATTGCCAATAAATAGGTTTTTCTCGTTCTTTTGATGCACCTCCTTTTAAGATTGGCAAGAAACTTTCCCCTTGCATTGGTACGATGGATTGATTTCTAAAATTGGTTGGATAGTTAGCGCCTGTAATGTCTTTGAATGTTGCCATAAAGTCGACAAAATGTAGCGGCTGATTGTTTATTGAACCTTGCTTTTTTATTACACCTGGCCAATAAGCAATAAACGGGGTGCAAGTTCCACCTTCGTAACTGGTGTTTTTGAACAAACGATAAGGAGTATTACTCACATTGGCCCAATCTTCTTTTAAGGAAGCCCAATACGATACTGTGCCTGGTAATCCGGTTCCGTTATTTCCCTTCTTTTCAAAATTCCCTTCTGCATTCTCTGAATTGGATCCATTGTCAGACACAAACAAGATTATGGTATTATCCAACTTTCCGGTTTGTTTGAGTTTGTCTATCAATTTTCCAATATTTTGATCAATGCGATCAATCATAGCCGCATAAATTGCCATCCTCAAATCTTCTTGATCTTTCTGTTCCTCTGTTAGCGAATTCCAATCTTTAGCCGTTTGAGCAGATAATTTCATCGCAGGATCGACCATGCCTAATGCCAGCATTTTCTGGCACCTGGCATCACGAATTGCTTTGTAACCTGCTAGATATTTTCCTCGATATTTTGCAATGTCTTCAGGCCAAGCCATTAATGGGTCGTGTGGAGCAGTATAGGCTAAATACAGAAAAAAAGGTTTTTTGTCATTTTTGTATTCCTCTAAATAAGAGATCGCATTTTTTGTAAAATAGTCGGTTGAATAAAAATCCTTGTCGGTATTGTAAGGTTTGTTGGCTTTGTTATCAATATTCCAAGTATCAGGACCGCCTTTAAAAATAGGTTGTGGTTCTCCTGTACGCTGTTTGCCGGGATTGAAATGGTTGGTTGCACCTCCAAAAAATTCGTAAACCCGATCAAAACCAAAATCATACAATGTCGTTTTACTATGATTCTTGCCAGATTGTAGGGTTCTATAACCTACTGTTTTTACTAAATCGCCCAAGGAAATAGAATTTTGAAATTGTTCAGGGTTCACAGACATTCCGTTTTGCTGGGCATAAACCCCTGTCAGCAAACAAGAACGCGAAGGAAAACATTTTGCCGTATTGTGCATTTGGGTAAAACGCACCCCTTGAGTAGCTAGTTTATCTAAATTGGGAGTACTGATTTCTCCTCCATAGCATCCTAAGTCAGAATATCCCATGTCATCTACTAGAATAAGGACAATATTAGGCTTAGTTGTTGCATCCTTCATAGGGACTTGTGCAAAAGCAATAGTAGAAAACAGACTCAAAAGACATCCTATCAAGTAAGATTGCATCGGTAACTTCATATTATTTTTTTGTGTTTAATTCAACAAGATTGGCCCTCAAACAAACATTCATAAAAGCAGCCGATGTCCAAAGTTGAGATCCTGAACCTGAAATTAATCCAGAAGGCAATGGTACTTTTTCATGAAAGGAACCAAATCCCCCCCATTCTTTATCACGTTTATCAGACAACTTCGTGCCCATTGTTCGAGCCAATAGTGCAGCATTGTAACCTGTATAATCTTTACCATCGGCAATCTCCTTTGCTTGTAAAAAAAAGGTATCGCAAAATGGCCAAGCTGCGGCATTGTGGTCTCCTGTTCCATCTCCTAAAAATGGATGAATAAGCGGCGTTCCATATTGATTTGATGGATAATTATCGATGGCTTTTCTAGCAGCTTTGCCTTTTACAATTCCAAAAAGTACAGCAAAAGCAGTCCCAAGATTGTGTTGGTTAGGCATTACTTTTCCATTTCTGTCTTTATAATAGGTAAAGGTGCCATCAGGCAATAAGAGCTCCTTTAAAATCGCTTTTTTAAGCGCCTCGGCTCTAGTAGCCCAAGCTTTAGATTCTTGTGGTAAATTACATTTACCAGCAGCATTAGCCAATGATACCATCGCTTTATAATACAAACAATTGGTAGATGTGCTTTTCAACAACACACAATCCGCTTGAGAATATCCCTCTGGATACCCATCGGATTGAATGTCCTGAAAAGTGGGTTGACATCGATATAAACCATCTGTTTTGTCATACCAAGGCGCATAAAGAGTCTCAAAATTACTTTTACCATTGGTGTAAAACCAATTCCAATCGGCTACTTCAGTATGGCTTTTAAACAAATCATCAACTGCCCAAATCCAAACTACATCATCCGTACGACGGGTGATACTATTGCTTTTGAATTTTGCCATTATTTGCAACTTGTCGTCCGTAATCGCGTCCCAAGGCGCATCAATCTCTTTAATTATTTCTTTGGTCGAAACTTTATACCCCATTTTGGCTACCACATCTCTTGTTACCCGAAGGGATTTCATCATCTCTTGAGGATAAATAGCATTGAGACCCAAAATTCCTGCAAACGAAATATCACGAACATAAACACGGTCAGTGTAACGTCTTCCAGCGGCAAAATAAGTCCCATAATCGTTGGTAATCAAATTGAGTTCTACATCGTGCAGGGCAATGTTCCACATTTTTTTAGTAATTGGCGTAGCATCTACTTTCAGAACGGTTGCGTTCTTTGGGCTAACATTTGGTAAGTCCTCTGTAGTAAAATGCCCCAAGCCATCTTCTAGCGAATTGGCTTTTAATATTAATGGACTTTTGTCGTAAAGAAATTTTTGTCCGTACGAATTAGTTATTGTCCAGAAAATGGAGCACAAGAATAGTAACGAAATATTTTTCATAAAGAGTTTAATTGAGTTAAGTAACAAATAAAATGATTTAATAAGAGCCAGATGTATCTAAAAAGTTTCAATTATCTAGCCATTTTGTTGCAAGTTGACAATAAAACGACCCACTTTTTACTATAGCGAAATAAAATCCGCAAAAAGCGATGTAGTTGCAGTAAATTGAATATTCTCTGTTGAGTGAAAAGGTTGTTCTTGATGTCAGAGCTTTGTATATCTTCTAACTTGAAAACAGTCAAATTTCACTAGATTTTATATTCACTAGGTATTTGTGTGAAAGCAAAACCATTATAACCCGAATTGCGCATAAGATAGCACTATTGATGATTAGAATAACTTTATAAAATTTGTAGCAAAGTAAATAGAACTTTGATAAAGGTTTAAATTGATAAAATTAATGCTAATACAAAATCCATTTAGAAACATGTTGCGTTTTAAAACCACAAAATAGTTAAAAAAAAGCAAATTTTTCTTTAATGATTGGTAAGGCAATAATCTATAACCGATTGCTTCAAAATTGACACTATTGGTAAAATTTGCCTAAAAAATTATATAAACCTAAAAATCGAATATAATTTTAAACGACATTCTAATTTTATTTTCTCAAGTGCGCCCAAAACGCCTCAAACCGTGACACAAAACAGCCCTGTTATTGACACTTTTTTGCCCAATGCCCTTTTGCTTAAGTTTTACCTTTGCAACTAATAATTTTAACAAATTTTTTTAACTACTAAAAAAAAACGATTATGAAAAAAACAATTACATTGCTAATGATTATAATTCCATTTTTGACGTTTGCACAAGCATGGGAATTTAATACGGCAGGCAATGCCCAGGGTTGGACTACACAGCAAGGAGGTCCCACTCCTACTGGAGGGGCAATAACCGCAACTGGTACAGCGGTAGAATATACAACTATAGCTGGTGGTACTGCTGTGAACAGAAATCCAGGTTTTGTGCTTGCAACAGGAGCGGGTATATCCGCCGCTACCAGTAGGCAACTAGAAATTAGAGTGAGAAACGCTACCGCTGCGGTAAACTTGAGGATGACAACTAATGGTGGCGGTGCTACTGTTGCAATAATCACTGCTGGGGATACGGATTATCAAACGTACACTTTGACTATCGGAACTGGTAATAATACTGCTATAACTTCGATTGCTTTAGAATTTAAAGCCGCTGGTAATACAAATTATGTTCCAAGTGGTGCTGAAATTGGTAAAGTAATAAGTATAGATTACGTAAGGGTTACAGGCACGACTACGTGGAACGGTACTACTTGGTTTCAAAGTACGACGCCAACTGCTTTTCATAATGCGATTATTGATGGCACTTACTCTACTACTACTAATGGTACTATAAATGCAAATAGTTTAACAGTAAATGCCACAAGAACATTAACTATCAATTCTGGAACTAATGTAACAGTACAAAATGCAGTTACAAACAATGGTACAATGACCATTGCTAGCGGCGCAAACTTAATTCAAGTTAACAATGTTGCAAACGCAGGATCTGTAACTGTAAACCGTAACGGTAGTACTTTAAAACGTTTGGATTACACCCTATGGTCATCGCCAGTAGCGCCAAATCAAACTTTGAAAAACTTCTCTGAATATACGGTGGACCCAAGGTTTTACCAATATAACGAGTCTACCAATCAATATAACGCTGTAGCTCCATCTTCTACAACTTTTGCAACAGGAAAAGGATATTTAATCCGTATGCCTGATCAAAATCCAACAGCTTTGGGTAATAACACTCCTTATTACACAAGTGGTGCTACTTTATCTTTTGCAGGTGCGTTTTCAGGAGTTTTAAACAACGGAAATATACCTGTTACTTTAGCACTAAGTTCTGGTGCTAATAAAGGTTTTCAAGCAGTTGGAAATCCTTATCCATCGGTAATTGATGCTCAGACATTTCTAACAGCTAATACAGCAAACATCGAGAATACTTTGTATTTCTGGAGAAAAACAAATGGAGCAGGAGGTTCAGCTTATGCTACTTGGACTTCTGGAGGTGGAACTAGCGTTACACCATCTAGCGAAACACCAAGCGGAAAAATACAAGTAGGTCAAGGATTTATTGTTAAAGCAAAAAATGCAGTAACGGTTAGTAACTTTTTTACCAATGCCATGCGTGACGCTGCACCATCAAGCACACAGTTTTTCAAAACCAAACAACAAGCTCAAAAAGACCGCGTGTGGTTGAACCTTACAAATACTAGTGGAGCATTTAGTCAAGCTTTAGTAGCTTATATTGATGATGCTGCTATAGGTATAGACCAATATGATGGTAAGTATATTAATGATAGTGATATTGCATTAACAACAAGCATTGCAGGCGATGAGTACACCATACAAGGTCGTCCAGCATTTGATGCAACTGATGTTGTAGCTTTGAACTTCAAAACTAGCGCTGCAGGAACTTACAGCATTGGTCTAGATCATGTTGAAGGATTGTTCTCTAAAGGTCAAGACATTTATTTAGTAGATAAAACTACAGGGACAACTACCAACCTAAACGAAGGTGCTTACACATTCACAGCAGCTGTTGGAGTTGACAACACAAGATTTACTTTGACTTACCAAAAAACATTGAAAGTAGGAGCATTAATTTTCAACGAAAACAGTGTATTGGTTTCAAGAAACAATGGAACGCTAAATGTAAAATCAACTGCGGTGGCCATCAACAACGTAAAAGTTTATGATGTTCAAGGAAGACTAGTTGCAGAACGAAAAAATGTAAAATCAAACTCAGCTGCTATCAACAATTTGAGAACCAACCAAGTTTTGATTGTGAAAGTAACTTCTGAAAACAACGTTGTTGTAACTAAGAAAGTGTTGAACTAATATAAGTATTAAGACCTGATTATTAAGTATTAAGATTTTAAAATTTAAAAAATAACAAATATGAAAAATATAATATCAAAATTTTATATCGTTGGAGCATTTTTATGTTCAACGGCAATTGTGTTTGCACAGCCAGGAGATGATTCGGACGACGGACTGAATGGTAATGATAACCAATTACCAATCAGTGATTACCTTTGGGTATTAGCATTAGTTGGTTTAGTGTTTGTGTACTTCAAATTTAGAAGCATACAAAAAAACAGCATCCAAGGCTAAGAAAACAAAGTTTTATAAAGCAAAAACCCTGTTCTGAAAAGAGGAGGGTTTTTTGTATGTTAGAAAGAATGTCGTTTAGTTAACACTTTTAGCCGTCTCTTCGAGTGATTTTTGATAGTAATGCAGCAGCTTTACTATTGATCCCGAAAGCTTTCGGAAGTATCGAGAAGCCTTTAAAAATAGAATTCTCGATACATTTTATTAAAAAAAAGCTATCGCATTTTTTAATAAAACACTCGAATAGACGATTACGAATCCTTGACTAAACGACATTGATATTACAACCCTGAATAAAATTATGCCGACGGCAAATACGGTTTTGATTATACCATTTAGAAATATAGAATAGTTTATTATTGTTATCCTCACCCCTTCCGATAGCTATCGGAACTCTCCAATCCAAATAGGAATCGGGAGAGGGAGAAAAAATTGGATTGTTTTATATTTGTAAATGGTATTATCTTAGTTCGATTAATAATTTTGCTTCTAAAGTATTTGTGTGAAAGCAAAAACATTTTAAAAATTAAGGTTTTTTAGAAAATTAAGAGTTAGCACTCTTAACTTTGTTAATATGCTCTAATCGTTTCGAAAATTAGTATTCAAAACCTTTGTACCATAAAGTTTTATTTTAGGAAATTAAAGTTTGCAGTATTCTTAATTTTCTTAAAAAACTTAATGGTTTAAAAAATAATGCTAACACAAAAACCCGAAGAACCAAAATAACAAATAACATTGATTTATTTTGATTTTTTTGCATATCATTAAAAGGTAACCATAAAAAAATACTAATTTTACATTTTAAAGATGATACTTTCTGCTAGAACACTATTTTCAATAATTAATATTTTAATTTTATTAATAAACACCAAAAAAAACTTAAATGTTAAGAATTTACATAGTAATTATTTCACTTTTTTTTTATACTCACGATTTTTACGCACAAGATTATTGGGATGATTGTAAAAAAATAGACAACAATAAAGGCTTATCATTAAATGGCATTACCGCAATATTTCAGGATAAAGCCGGTTATATGTGGTTTGGTACCCAATACGGTCTAAACCGATATGATGGTATGAATATTAAAAACTATTATGCTGGAAATTCATTTAACGAACTTTCAGACAATATTATAGTTTCTATCCTACAAGATTTATCGGGTAATATTTGGATTGCTACCGAGCAAGGTGTTACGGTTTTGAACCCTGTTACAGAAAAATTTTTTAATCTAAAAAAATACAATTCTAAGAATAGTGTTTTTAGCCAAAACATACTCTCCATAAAATTGATTGATGGCAAGATTATGCTCACTACCTCAAAAGGACTTTGGAGTATAAATCCTGGAGCAAATCTTTTCACAGCTGACAACATAGAGTCTATTTTTGAAAACAATGTTCAGTGTAAAATTAATAGTAGTATAAAAATTGAATCCTTAAAAATTTATTTAAAAGATAAAAATAAAAATTATTGGTTAACTACTAAAGACCAAGTAATAATTGCTAAAATTAGTAACAATGAATTAGTAGTAAAAGATAAAATTCTCATAGACCCTTTAGTTGACGTTACTATCTCCTCATTTTTTCAAGATAATTTTTTAAACACTTGGATAGGAACTCAAAACAATGGTTTATATCATTTAAAAGAAAATAAAGGAACCAATCTTGTATCCAAAATTTACCCAAAAAATAGTTCCACTACTAGTTTTTCTAGAATTTCTAGCATCATTCAAGATCGTGACAATAATCTGATTGTAACCTCTCGCGGCAATGGTGCAATTCTACTACCAAAAGAGTTGCTTAAAAACAATAATTTTGCCAATAGTACCATTAAACCAATTGATTTACAAACTCAAAAAATCAAAAGCATTTACCTCTCACGAGATAAAACACTTTGGGTTGGTTCGATAGGCAATGGTGTTTTTTATCAAAACAACTCCGGCTTAAAATTCAAAAACTTTCAGATAAATGATAAAAAAAATAATTCCATAGTCAATAATACCCGATCAATTATTAAAGATTCGTTTGGTAATCTATGGATGGGAACCTTATTTGAAGGTGTTTACATTTATGATACTAGCAATCAAAAAGTAGTCAATAGGCTATTTGACGGAAAATCCGTTTTTGCATTATCTAAAATCGACAATAACCATATTCTAGCAGGCACCTCCGATGGATTACATTTAGTCACTTTTGATAAAAATAATTTTATTACAAAAAAACTAAACTCAAACAATAAGATTGATGCTATTGTTTTTTCAATTACCCACGCTAAAAATCAGTATTGGATTGGAACCGACAATAATCTCATCAGTTTTACTTTGACAAATGATTTTGACATATCAAACATAGTTAACTACAAAAACAAGATTATTAACCCTACAAATTCCTTAAACTTTATTCGTGTAGTAAAATATGACCCAAAGCACAACCTACTATGGGTTGGAACTCAAACAATGGGACTCATATTGGCTGAACTAAATCGTGATTTTAATATTAAAAAATTTAATAACATTAATAATTATTCAGATAAACTTGAAAAAAATGAATATATATGCGACATCAGTTTAGGCCATAAAAATAATTGTTGGATAGGAACACGAAAGGGGCTAATAGAAATTAAATTATCAAAAAGCGGATCTATTTCAGAAATAAAAAAATTTACGGTTAGCGATGGACTGCCTAGTAATTTAATTCAATCATTACAAAATGACAGCCAAGGAGATTTATGGATAGGTACCAATAGAGGTTTAGTCAAATTAAATAAATCCTACTCAGTTAATAATTATGACAAAAACGACGGAATTCAAGATAATGAATTTTCTGAGCATTCCTCTTATTCCGATTCTGCTGGATTTCTTTATTTTGGTGGTATTCATGGTGTCTCTAAATTTGCTCCCAAGCAAATCAAATATTCAAATCATACTGAACCTGTAAATTTAAAGGATATTATTGTAAACGGAGTAAATGCAAATAATAGAAGACCAATTAATGATTCTACACCACTTTCACTCTCTCATGATGAAAGGAATATTAAAATAAACTTTCTATCTCCCAATTATGCTAACCCAAAGAATTGTAAATATTCATATATTTTAGAGGGATTTGATAAAGAATGGAATTTTACAACTTCAAATGTTTATTTTGCGGGTTATAAAAATTTACCAACAGGTAACTATACTTTTAAAATAAAAGCATCTAACGAAGATGGCACTTGGAATTCAAAATATACTTCATTAAACATTGAAATCCAACCTTCGTTTTGGATTACATTTCCAGCCATTATTTTATATGTAATTATTCTTGCTTTTTTAATACATGTAGTCTCAACTATTACAAAAAAGCGATTTGAGAAAAAAAACAAGGAAAAATTAGAAAGACAATATCATGAACAAATGGAGAAAATCAATGAATCGAAATTGGAGTTCTTTATCAACATTTCGCATGAAATTCGCACTCCCCTAACCCTTATTTTATGTTCTATTGAAAAATTAATTTCTAATTTTACACTGAATCCTAAACAAAAGAAAGAAGCATTAACTATTGATAAGAATGTTAATACACTTTTGGAATTGACAAACGAATTATTGGCAATTCATAAAATGGAAACGGGAAATTACCAATTGAAAGTTCAGAACAACGATATTATATTGTTTTTGAAAAATATTAAAATTGCCTTTAAAGTGTTGGCAAAATCCAAAGAAATTAAAATCTCGATTGATACCTTTCAGCCTGAAGTATTCATTTGGTTCGATAGAAATGCGCTTGGGAAAATAATCTACAATTTAGTTTCTAATGCCATAAAACATACCAATGAAGGCGGTAAAATTGCAATTAAAATCAGCCTTTCGTCAAACAGCCGCTTTCTAGTAATCGAGGTCATTGATAATGGTGCAGGGATAGAAGCCAACTTTTTGTCTAAAATTTTCAATAGATTTTATCATCATGGGGGCAATATGGATCGCTATGTAAGTGGATTTGGAATTGGATTGTCCCTTACTAAATCTTTGATTGAATTACACAAAGGAAGTATTTCGGTAAGTAGCGAATTGCATAAAGGTTCTACTTTTACTTTGAATTTACCATTGGATGAAAACGTTTATTCTAATGAAGAAAAATCAGATAGAACCCTGTGGGATAACCACTTATCTAGTGCTCTTAGCGACGCTAGTTTTGATGATAATAATGATGATGTTAATATAAATAAATTAGTTGAGAAAAACATTGCATCCAATGCTGAAAAACCTACCATTTTATATGTTGATGACAATATTGAATTGCTTGAAAATATGGCTGGATACTTTTCTGAATCCTACAATATCTATACTGCGGAAAATGGGGAAATTGGAGTTGAAATGGCCAGTAAGTTACAACCAGACGTAATTATCAGTGACATAGTAATGCCTACAATGAATGGTCTTGAATTATGTGTTATCATTAAAAACGACATAAACACTTCACATATTCCAGTAATTCTACTAACTGCTCAGGGCGATTTGGATAGCCAATTTAAAGGTGTAGAATCTGGTGCCGATTACTTTATTCCTAAACCCTTTAATATTAAACTCTTAAATCTAACCATTAAAAACCTGATAGAGACTAGGAACAAATTTAAAAATTTATTTCTATCCAATAAATATGAGGATGCTGGGGATATAACTACAAACAATAAAGACAAAGAATTTATAGATAAACTACTAAAATATGTTAATGATCATATAGAAGAGGATAATTTGAATATAATCAACATTGCTGATGAATTTTCAATGAGTCGTTCCACCTTTTTTAGAAAAGTAAAGGTAATAACTGGAACTACAGGTAAAGATTTTATAGATAAGGTGCGATTGAAAAAAGCCACAAGTCTTTTATTAGAGTCCGATCTAAATATATCCGAGATTGCTTATTCTATTGGCCATTCTAATCCACAGTATTTTTCTAAGTGGTTCAAATCCCATTGCAAAATGTCGCCTTCCGAATATATTTTACAAAACAAAAAGTAATTGTAGTGAAGTGTACTGCAGCCATCAAGCTGCCGCTCTAGTCGTTCTCTTTTTTCCGTTTGGTTGTTTCAAGTGATTGTTTTTGAATTTTCAAAAGACCATTTTGGGGATATTAAATAATTTAATCATGTTTCCTTAAATTCGAAAGGCACTTTACAAATAAAAAACGTTCGTTAGTACAACTTGAAAAAATAAATTACTCCAAAGAAGTATCTGTAATATCAAAAAAAAAAGGCAGAGCGCTTAAATCAAACAAAAGACTCATTTTTATGGAATTGAATACTACTTTCAAAAAATTACAATAGGTCTTGAATGCTTTACAAAAAAGGTGCTTTTTTATTAAGATTTAAAGCATTGTACTGTAACATTTCGCAAAAAAATCTACTGATACGTTTTAAAATTTTTTGTTTTGATAATCAATAAAAGTATCATCTCTGATTGTTCAGGAAACGATATAAGGGTTTCTAGTGCAAATAATTATGAGAGTAAAGCAAATTTTAATTTTTTTTCCGCAAAGTATGTACATAGCGGCGAAGAATTTTATTACCTAAACAATAGGAAATATGAAATTTCATTAGGAGAATATGTAGTTGGCAATAGCAATACAGAGGGATCAATTTTTATTGATAGTGTAAAACCGGTTACAGGCATTTGCATTGATATTACTCAAGAAAAAATTACAGATGTCATAGATTTTACTTTTGAAGAAAATGCGTCGTTTAAGAAATTTATTTTTGAACAAGAATGGATGGTACAAAAATACGATGCAGGAAATACAAACTTGGGCTATGCAATCAATCAAATTGCAGCCAAATTTAACGAATTAAATACTTGGCAAAATTATTTTAATGATGAAATTTTCTATTCTATTTCGGAATGTATAGTTACAGACCAAAAGAATGTTTTTAAGCAATATCAAAGTTTAAAATCGGTTAAAGAAGAAACAAATGGTCGATTATTCAATTTTATTTATGATGCTAAAAATTATATTGACGCACACTTCCTTGATAAAATAAATATAGACCAAATCGCTACAGCATCTAAATTATCACAATACCACTTTATTCGTGTATTCAAAAACGTGTTTGGTATTTCTCCATACCAATACATCCTAAAAAAAAGACTAGAATTTGCAAAAATGTTATTATTAGAAGGTATCGAAATTATTGATATTACCTACCAAACAGGTTTCTCAAACCCTGCAAACTTCAGCAAAGCTTTCAAAATGCAATTCAACAAATCGCCAAAAAACTTTTTAAATGGAAATTAGCAATTTTTGATAAGTTTTATCTTCAATAATAAAATAAATTTACGCCATAGTTTTTTTAAAAGTCAAAATTGAACAATAGCGCTTTTCAAAATAATACAGTTTGTAAATAAATTAAAAATTATTTGGCATTTAGGAATAACCTTGATAACTTAGTTAATTTTTAAAATTAAAAATAATATAAAAATTGAATTAAAATAGCTTGAAGCATCACAATAATTAAGGTTTAGTCGATAAGAATGCTATAAATAAAGTATAAATTTAAAATAATAATAATATTCTTTATTGTGTTGATTCCTGCGTTATCTAAGCACGCAAATAACCCTTCAGAATATTTCGTATCGATATACGGTTCAAAAATTTATGTGACAGAAATGGATTCATTTTAAATCGTCAGGCTGCGAAATGAGAATTAAAATACAGCTTTACAATAATTTCAAATATTTTTTTAATATATAAGTGGGCACAAGTAAAATAAATTATATATAACTGTAACAAAATACAAAATAAACTTACTAAACAACTTTAAACATAATAATAACTATTAAAATTACACTTTCTATGAAAACATTAAAATTAACCGTTTTAGCACTATTCCTTTGCACAAGCAGTGCTACTTTATTTGCACAAACAGCAGATGAAATTATTAATAATTATTTTAAAAACACAGGCGGACAAGAAAAATGGCAACAATTAAAAGGAACAAAAATGTCTGCAAAAATGGATCAAGGTGGAATATTATTGCCATTAGATGTTTACGCTTTTGCTAATGGAAAAAGTGGCACTGTAATCAATTTTCAAGGACAAACGCTTTACCAAAATATGTTTGATGGTGAAACACTTTGGTCAACAAATTTTCAGAACATGCAAGCTGAAAAAAGCGATAAAGAGACTACTGAAAATTATAAACTACAAGCAAATGACTTTCCAGATGACTTTTTGAATTATAAATCAAAGGGATATACTGCTGAATTATTAGGTAAAGAGAAAATTGAAGGCACGGAAGTTTTCAAAATAAAACTTACAAAAGAACCTGAAACTGTAGACGGTAAACAAGTCCCTAGTATCTCTTTTTACTATTTTGATGCAGAAAATTTTGTTCCACTTCAAGTTGAAAAAGAAGAAAAATCAGGGCAAATGAAGGGAATGGTTGTTATTCAGAAGATGAGTGACTATAAAGAAATTGATGGATTATATTTCCCATTCTCAATTGTATACGAAATAAAAGGACAGGGTTCTCAAGCAATTAAAATTGACAAAGTAGAACTTAACCCAATTGTTAGTGATTCTTTCTTTAATTTACCAGCAAAAAAATAGAGACCATCGTCTTTACCTTTAATCAATTAATGTATTTATCTTTAACTATTTAAAGGTAAATACATTATAATTTAAAAACTATACAAAATGAAAAACATAGCTGTCATTTTTCTATTATCTTTATCTTTTATTTCTTTCGGACAAGAAAAAGATATTGACCTTAAAGAATACTTTGGAGATCTAAAAGCACGTCACATCGGTCCAGCATTAATGAGCGGAAGAATTAATGATATAGAACTTCATCCTAGCAATCCTAAAATAGTTTACGTTGGTGCTGCAGGTGGTGGAGTTTGGAAATCCAAAGATGGTGGTGTAAATTTTAGTCCTATTTTTGACAAACACACGCAGTCCATTGGCACCATTGCAATTGATCCATCTGATCCTGATAATACAGTTTATGTAGGCACAGGAGAAACTTGGACAAGAAATAGTGTATCTATTGGTGATGGGCTTTATCGTACAAAAGATGGAGGTTCAAACTGGGAAAAAATAGGCTTTGAAAAATCAGAGCGTATTGCAAACATCATTATTAATCCTAAAAATTCTAAAGAAATATATGTAGGTGTGCTAGGTGCTCTTTGGTCTGATAGTGAAGATCGAGGTGTATACAAATCAACGGATGGTGGTGCAACTTGGACTAAAATTCTATATATAGATGCTAAAACAGGATGTGCTGATATGACAATCGACCCAACCAATCCAAATGTGTTATTCGCTTCAATGTGGGAGTTTAGACGTCAACCTTGGTCCTTTAATTCAGGTGGAGATAATAGTGCCCTTTATAAATCAATAGATGGTGGAAAAACATGGAATAAAATTCATAATGGATTTCCAAAAGGAAAGATAGGGCGATTGGCTATTGCTGTTGCACCTTCAAATTCAAATATACTTTATACTGTTATTGAAGCACAGGAAGACAGTAAAAAAGGTTTGTACAAAAGTGAAGATGCAGGAACCAGTTGGAAACAATTAAATAATGATTTTGGTATCACTGTAAGGCCTTTCTATTTCTCTAGAATTGTGGTAGATCCTAAGAATCCTGATTTAATAGTTAAAGCAGGCTTGCAAGGCTCTATTTCTAGAGATGGAGGAAAAACTTTCAAAAGTCTAGGAAATATGCATGCTGACATTCACGATATCGCTTTTGATATTAACAATTCGGATAATATGTATTTTGGCACTGATGGCGGAGTTTACAGAACATGGAATGGAGGTGACAATTTAGAAATTGTAAAAAATATTCCTGTTTCACAATTTTATCACATCAGTCTTGATAATGCCGAACCTTATAATATTTATGGTGGGCTTCAAGATAATGGTACATGGTTTGGACCATCTTCTTCAGATGGAGGTATCAATGCTAAAGATTGGCAGTGTATTGGCTATGGAGATGGATACAGAGCATTAAAACATCCAACGAAAAATATTATTTATACAGAAATGCAAGGTGCAGAAAATGTTTGGCGAACTAATACTGATAAAAAATTAGTTAAAACTATTCAGCCTTTGATGACCCAAAAACATGATAAATTCAGATTCAATTGGAATTCACCTATGGCAATTAGTAAAACAAATCCAGATCGTTTTTATATGGGTGCGCAATATTTGTTCAAATCAGAAGATATGGGTGATTCATGGGAGGTTATCTCTCCAGACCTAACAACAAATGATAAAACTAAACAAGATCAGTCAGCGTCTGGAGGATTATCTATGGATAATTCTGGAGCAGAAAATCATACCACAATTTTTACAATTGCTGAATCACCTTTAGATGGAAATATAATTTGGGTCGGAACAGATGATGGAAATGTACAAGTAACTCAAGATGGAGGAAAAACTTGGACAAATACAATAAGCAATGTGCCTAGTTTGCCAAAAAACACCTGGGCATACCATGTTGAAGCAAGTTCTTTTAACAAAGGAACAGCCTATGTTGTTTTTGAAGGACATTCTACTGGTGATATGAAGCCTTACACCTATAAAACAACCGATTTTGGCAAAACTTGGAAGAGTATAATTACACCAGAGGTAGAGGGTTTTGTGAGAAATATTCAAGAAGATTTTGTGAACCCTGATTTATTATTCTTAGGAACAGAGTTTGGATTATATATTACAAATAATGGAGGGAAAAGCTGGCATAAATTTACCAATAACATGCCTTCTGTAGCAGTACATTTTATCGATTTGCATCCTAAGACCAATGACTTAGTTTTAGGAACTCATGGCAGAGGAGTAATTATTATTGATGATATTGCACCTTTACGAAATATCAGCAATAAATTACTAACCGAAAAATTAACTTTTTTTGAAAATGCTCCTTTTAAAATAAAAGACCAAGGACTTTTCGCTGATTCTTCAGGAAATGAAACAGAATTTGTTGGACAAAATCCTTATCCATTTTTTCAAATAAAGTACTTCTTACCTAAACGACATACTTTTGGAAATATGACAATGGAAATTCAAGATTTGAATGGTAAAACACTCAAAAGTATTGTACCAGGAAAAAATAAAGGAATAAATATTGCTCAATGGAATATGACAATTAAACAACCTAAAACAGCAAAAGGAAAAACTTTCACTCCATCAGCACCTTTACGATTAAAAGCTGATAAATACAAAGCTGTAATTTTTAAAGGTAATGATAAATTTGAACAGGAATTTGAATTAAAGTACGATGAGTCTATCGGTCTTTCAATAAATGATAGAGAGTTTAAAAATAAAACCTTAACTAAAATGTATTCCATGATTGAAGAACTAGCTTATATGGTATACGAATTAGATATTATTTTAGAAGCCGTTAAAGATAAAAAGAACCCGTACAATACTTTTGAGACCTTCAAGAAAACCCTTGTAGTAACTACAGGAGATAATTATGTAGGAAGACCTGATCCACAACTAAGAGAAGATTTAGGTTCGTTATATTCAAAAATGGCCGAAAGTTATGACAAACCGTCAAATGCAGAACTAGAAAATCTAAAACTAATTGAAAGTAAGTTTACAATAGCTAAGAGTCAGTTCGAAAAACTAAAAAGTAAGTACAAAGTCAATGTCAATTTAAAACCGTTTAATGAATTTGTAGCTGAGTAATTATTATAAATTATCAATAAATAAAAACTAAACTCCAATAGATCATCTGATTTATTGGAGTTTGTAATTTAATTTAGAGTCATGACAAAAGACATATTTAAATGAAAAAAAATCTTTTTTATTTAATAGTAGTACTGCCGATTTTTGGATGGGGACAAACACTAAAAGATACTATAGTTACCGAATTAAATGAGGTGGTAGTTTCTATAAAAGTTCCTAAAAATTATGAGAAATTACCAAATCAAATTGAGGTAATTACAGCGAAACAAATTGATTTTCAAAATTTTCAAAGTACAGCCGAAGTGTTGTCAAATTCAGGTTCTTTATTTGTTCAAAAATCACAACAAGGCGCTGGAAGTCCTGCAATTCGAGGATTTGAAGCAAGCCGGGTATTGTTGTTAGTTGATGGTGTAAGAATGAATAATTTGATTTTTAGAGCGGGTCATTTACAAAATATTATTACCGTTGATGAAAGTATTTTGGATAATGTTGGCATTTTTTATGGACCATCTTCTACTTTATTTGGAAGCGATGCCTTAGGCGGGACAATAGCAATGACTACGAAAAGAGCAAAATTTTTATCCGAAGTAAAAAATAAATATACCGGTGGAACTTCTACACGCTACAGTTCTTCCAATCAAGAAAAATCAGTTTCCTTTAATTTAAATTATGCCACTTCTAATTTTGCCTCATTTTCATCGTTAGCCTATAATGATTTTGGCGATTTACAAATGGGAAAAACAAAAAATCATAATGGAGATTATTTTGGAGAACGCCCTTTTTATGTAGCTACTATTGGTGGAGTGGATCAATTAATGGTAAATGATGATAGGTACGTTCAAAAAAAATCCAGTTTCAAGCAATACAATTTCTTGCAGAAATTAGCCTTTAAAACAAACTCTGGGTCGGAACATGGAGTAAATTTTCAATTTTCTACATCGTCAAATGTGCCTCGCTATGATAGATTAACCGATCCATCATCTTCTACTGTTTTAAGAAATGCCGAATGGTATTATGGGCCACAACAACGGGTTTTAGCTATTTATTCTTTAACTAAAAGTAATGCTTTTTTAGGAAGCGATATGAAAGTAAATTTTGCTTATCAAAATGCACAAGAAAGTCGCCACAATAGAAGATTTGGAAACTATAATTTACAACATAGAGAAGAAAATGTAAACATGTATTCTGCTTCTTTAGATTTAACAAAAAAGGGTAGTAAAAGTGATTTTTTTTATGGTTTTGAAACGTATTTTGAAACTTTAAAATCTTCAGCTTACGCAAAAAATATAAATACTGGAGTGCAAACAGTTTTAGATACCAGATATCCAAATGGCGATAATAATATGATGCGTAACGATTTTTATGTTTCATTCAATCATACTTTTTCTGAAAAAACCTTTTGGAATACTGGCGCTAGAGTTGGAATTACAACCTTAAGGAGCACAATTGCTAACAATACTTTTTTCTCGTTGCCATTTAATAGCATTTCTCAAGGAAATTTAACGTATAGTGGCGCCATAGGAATTGTTCACAATCCATCAAATAATGTGATGCTAAAAGCAAACGTCTCTAGTGGTTTTAGAGCTCCAAACATAGATGATTTAGCAAAAATTTTTGAGTCGGTTCCAGGAACTTTAATTGTTCCTAACGAAGATTTAAAGCCTGAAAAAACGGTTACACTAGATTTAGGATTTGTACTAAAATCAGATTCTAAAAGATTCAAATTAGAAAACACCTATTTTTATACAAGATTGTACGATGCAATTGTTACGGCTTCATCAACTTTTAATGGTTTAAGCACTATAATTTATGATGGTGCTCCAAGTGCTGTTTTTGCTAATCAGAATAAAAGAAAAGCATTTATTACAGGATTGTCTACAAATGTTATTGTGGCTGTTTTAAACCATCTTCATTTTAATGCAAATTTCAACTATACGTTAGGAAAGGTAGTTGAAAATGGAAACCAAAGTCCATTAGATCATATTTCTCCATACTTTGGCAAAATTGGATTTTTATTCGCTCAGAAATCAATTACTCTTGAAGCCTATATATTGTATACTGGCAAAAAAGCACTAAGTGATTATTCTTCCAGTGGCGAAGATAACTTGGTATATGCACCAGCAGCAGGAATGCCAGCTTGGGAAACCTATAATTTTAAAGCAGGTTTTACAGTAATTGAAAACGCAACCATATTTGCTGGAGTCGAAAATATGGTAGACACACAATACCGAACTTTTTCTTCTGGGATTAATGCTCCGGGAAGAAATATTTATGCCGGACTAAAATATACTTTTTAATAAAAAGTACTTAAATAAAAATCAAATGCTTGAAAACCTTCGGGTAAATCTTTCGGTATTACATTCTTCAATAGCATTGCAACGCCAAGACGATCAATTAGAAGTGTTTTACCT
The DNA here is from genome assembly GCA_945878515.1 of Flavobacterium psychrophilum. Classification (GTDB taxonomy): domain Bacteria; phylum Bacteroidota; class Bacteroidia; order Flavobacteriales; family Flavobacteriaceae; genus Flavobacterium; species Flavobacterium psychrophilum_I. The sequence continues at coordinate 54,994 of CAMCTL010000001.1, forward strand.
AAACAAAATAGCGGGCAGAAAAAGATTTAAAATCATTGAAATAGCTAAGATAAACTTCCACTTAAAAACGCTTGATAACATAGTCGTCATCTTATTACCTAAATAACCTCTAAATAATTTCTTTTTATGTAAATTAGAAATAAAAGATAATGTAATGGTTGTGTCAAAAAAGCATTGTACCGTTTTTGTCTATAGCAAAATTTGTGACAATCAATTATAATTGGAGGTGAAGTTGATCAAGATATAATAAAAAAGAGGCTATAATTTACTTATAACCTCTTGATAATACGTGATCCCAGAAGGATTCGAACCTTCGACCTACGCATTAGAAGTGCGTTGCTCTATCCAGCTGAGCTATGGAACCCTATTATGGTCGGGGTGGCAGGATTCGAACCTGCGGCCTCCTGCTCCCAAAGCAGGCGCGATAACCGAGCTACGCTACACCCCGAAACACAAAAAAAGCGGAGAGTAAGGGATTCGAACCCTTGGTACAGTTTCCCATACGCATGTTTAGCAAACATGTCCTTTCGGCCACTCAGGCAACTCTCCAATATTAAGAACTTATATAACTTTTAAGCGGTTGCAAATGTAACTTTCTAATCTGTATATCACAAATAAATAAGCCCTTTTTTTAATTGTTTTTTTTTAAGTAATTTAAAATAGTTAACAATCAAATGTATATTCAATTTAAAGATCTAATTTTTATTGTCATTTAATGTTTGATCCCATTAAAAAAATGATAATTCAACTTGTCAACACAAAAATTAGATTATAATTAAAATTGTAATTTGGTCTTTATAAAAATGTTTAACTTAGCAGTCTTAATCTGAATTCAGTTCAAATGAACAAAAAAGTCGTTATCGTTTCTGCTGTCAGGACTCCAATAGGTAGCTTTATGGGAGGATTATCAACTGTTACTGCTCCAAAATTAGGAGCATTAGCTATAAAAGGTGCATTGGATAAAATACAACTCGATGCGAATTTAGTCGATGAAGTTTTTATGGGCAATGTCCTTCAAGCTGGAACAGGTCAAGCACCTGCAAGACAAGCTGCCGTTTATGCAGGATTAGCTAATTCTGTGGCTTGTACGACAGTCAATAAAGTTTGTGCGTCTGGAATGAAATCGGTTATGTTAGGCACGCAAGCCATTCTTTGCGGCGATGCTGAAATTGTTGTCACAGGCGGAATGGAGAATATGAGTTTGACGCCACATTATTTGCATTTGAGAAACGGATATAAATTTGGTTCAACCACAATGGTTGACGGAATGCAAAAAGACGGACTTACAGATGCTTACGACAATAACGCAATGGGCGTTTACGCCGATTTATGTGCTAGTGAATATAATTTTAGCAGAGAAGATCAAGATGCTTTTGCCATTCAATCTTATGAGCGCTCTGCAAAAGCTTGGGAAACCGGTAAATTTGACAACGAAATTGTACCTGTTGCAGTCCCTCAAAGAAAAGGAAATCCAATTATAGTTTCAAAAGACGAAGATTTTACAAACGTAACTTTGGATAAAATTCCTTCTTTAAATGCAGTTTTTACCAAAGATGGAACAGCTACTGCGGCAAACTCTTCGACTATAAATGATGGAGCAGCAGCTCTAATATTGATGAGTGAAGAAAAGGCTTTGTCTCTGGGATTAAAGCCTCTAGCTTATATTAGAAGTTATGCAGATGCAGCACAAGAACCCAAATGGTTTACCACAACTCCAGCCATAGCCGTAAACAAAGCCTTGAAAAAAGCTGGATTATCTATTGAAGATGTTGATTATTTCGAATTCAATGAAGCTTTTGCCGTTGTTGGTTTAGCCAATTCAAAAATTCTTGGATTGAATGAAGTAAAAGTGAATGTAAATGGTGGTGCAGTTTCTTTAGGTCATCCTTTAGGCTGTTCCGGCGCAAGAATTATCGTAACATTATTAAATGTTTTAGAACAAAATAGTGGTAAATTTGGAGCAGCTGCAATTTGTAATGGTGGCGGTGGAGCTTCTGCAATTATTATCGAAAGAGCGTAAAAAACGTTGCACGTTATAAGTTACAAGTTAGGTGTGATGCTCAAATTTAATTAACTTATAACCCAATAACTTATAACCCATAACCTTTTCCCATGTTTGGAATTTGTAATCTAGCCATAATCCCACTTCGACTCGAACCTAGTGATAGAAGCGAAACAGTTTCTCAAGTTTTGTTTGGTGAACATTTTGAAATCTTAGAACAGATGAAGCAATGGTCGAAAATTAAGTTGCAATTCGACAATTATGAAGGTTGGGTAGATTCTAAACAATACCAAATCATTTCCGAATCTGAATTCCAAAAATTATCCGAAGACGCCATTGTTTTAAATGCAGATTTATTGGAATATATCACAGGCCCAAACAATTTGTTACTCCCTATCCCAATGGGTTCTTCGCTTTCTTTTTTGAATCATTCTGAAATAAATACAGATCCTTTTACTTTTGAAGGAACAAAAATTAGTGGTATAAAACCAAAAAATAACTTGCTAAATAGCGCTTTTATGTACCTAAACGCACCTTATCTTTGGGGTGGAAAAACACCTTTTGGTATCGATTGCTCTGGTTTTACACAAATGGTTTATAAATTGAATGGTTACAAATTATTTCGTGATGCATCTCAACAAGCGTTACAAGGTGAATCGCTCAGTTTTATTGAAGAATGCGAGCCAGGAGATTTGGCTTTTTTCGATAATGAGGATGGAAACATTATCCATGTAGGCATTATTATGCAAGACAATTACATTATCCACGCCAGTGGAAAAGTACGGATAGATCGTTTGGATCATCTTGGAATATATAATGCAGAAGCAAACAGGCACACACATAAACTTCGGGTCATCAAAAAAATTATTTAAAAAAACCGTTTCGATTTAAAATTGAAACGGTTTTTTTTTTAAATATTTGGCTTTTATTTTTTGTCCAATTCTTTAATTTTAGCTTTTAATTCTTTAGATTCAGGCATCATTTCTAATGCACTATAAACATTCAAAAGCGTTTTTGCGACATCAATATTGTTTGGCTCCAACTCATACGCTTTCTTAAGGTAGGGAATAGTACTTTTAAACAGTTCTTCTCGTTTAGATTTCAAAACATCATAACGTTTCATGTCCTTAGCAGAGGTTCCTAACTTATTCATTTCATCAATTATAACTTTCTCATCTTCCAATTTCAAAGCTGCCATATTGATAAATGCATTTATGTACTTTGGATTAATTTCTATAACTCTTAAATAATATTTTTCGGCATCAACACGATTTTTAGCATTGGCACTTATAACTCCTAAATTAAATACTAAATCGGCATCGTTTGGATTTTTTTCTAATGCTTCGGATACTAACTTTTTATAAGTTTCAAAATCTTTTGTTTCTAAGTACAAATTGGCTTCAGTCAAAATTAAGGAATTGTCCTCCGGATTTGCTTTCCTTGCATCTGCAACCGCTTTTTTTGCTTCTTCAATTTTTCCGTCTTGAACTAAAATCAACGCAATATTTTTGAAGATTTCCCCTCTCTTTGATGGAATTTGCTCTGTTTTTGGTTTTTCGTGAGTACCTATTTTTACTGCAAAATCTCTTTCTTTTGCTGTACTAAAGGCTACTTCTTGACTGGATGATTTATTTATTGCCAAATAAGTAGTTCCCTTTCCTGAATAATTTAAAGTTTTTAATTCAGAATACATTTTAAGAGCACTAGCATAATCCTTTGCATTTACATAGGTTGAAGCTGCATAATACAAGTTGATCGTATCTTTTTTGTCCAGTAAATAAGCGTTATAAATTTTTTGCGCACCTTCTATGTTTTTATCTGTTTTTGTATCCTCTATCGCACTATTCAACAATTTGAATTTAATGTCCAATATCGATGCTGTAGCTTGAGCTGAATATTTATCCTTACCAGAAGTTTTTTCTACTGCAAGTAAATCCTGAAATGATTTTGCAGCCACGGTCAAATTTTTCCCTTCATCAACTTTTTTATTGGCAAGTTCCAAATGAGCATTCCCATTTACAAAATAAAAGTAGGCTTTTTCAGCATCAGCTGCATTTGGAATTAAGGATTCGGCTCCATTTAAAATAGTTATGGCTTCCTGTGGATTTCCATTTTTTAAAGCTTTTTCTGCTGCTTTAACTTGGTCTTTTTGAGCAAAAGCAATTACTGAAATCAATAATGCTGACGCTAGAATTACATATTTACTTTTCATAATATTGATATTTATTGGTTTTTATTGGTCTAATAAAAATGGCTTCAAATAATTAGTTTTGTCAACCAATTTTTATGATATGCGCATTTTACTATTATTGTTTTTAAAATTAAGTACAAACTTAGTTAGAAAACCATTTATTGTTCATGATATAAATCATAATACATAAATGGTTTTTAGTTAATTTCTAATTACTCATCAGAATCATCATCATCGTTAACATCTTCAGCGTCATCTTCTTCTTCGTTGTCATCGTCATCAGCATCGTCTTCTTCTTCCACTACTTCGTCATCCTCCAAAACTTCAAGAACAGGTTTCACTCTTTCGATAACTTCGGTTTCGATAACATTTCCGTCTTCGTCAACCACAACTTCAACTACGTCGTCTTTCATTACTTTCGTTACGGCTGCAATCGAATCGTTTCCTTTTAAATTAATCAATTTAACGCCTTGCGTAGCACGACCCATAACCCTTAAATCTTCTACAGCCATCCTGATCGTTAAACCCGATTTGTTGATGATCATCAAATCATCAGCATCTGTAACATTACTAATCGAAATTAGTTTTCCAGTTTTTTCAGTAATATTCAGTGTTTTTACCCCTTTTCCACCACGATTTGTAATTCGATACACATCTTCGCCATCTTCGTCCACTAATTTAGTTCGTTTTCCGTAACCATTTTCAGTAACTACTAAAATTTGCGTATCAAGAATATTGTCTTTATCAACAGTAACCATACCTATCACTTCATCGGTATCATCTTTTAAAGTAATTCCGCGAACTCCAGAAGCTGTTCTTCCCATCGGACGGGTTTTAGTTTCTTCAAAACGAACTAGTTTACCCGACTTAACTGCCAAAATAATTTGGCTTTCTCCATTAGTCAATTTAGCTTCCAATAATTCATCGCCTTCTTTAATTGTAATAGCAGCAACGCCATTGGCCCTTGGTTTAGAATATTTCTCTAACGAAGTTTTCTTAACCTGACCTTGTTTAGTTACCATTATAAGGTTGTGGCTATTGATGTAATCTTTGTCTTTTAAATCTTGTGTGCAAATAAATGCTTTCACTTTATCGTCACTTTCAATGTTGATTAAGTTTTGTAATGCTCTTCCCTTTGCTGTTTTACTTCCTTCAGGGATTTCATAAACACGCATCCAGAAACATTTTCCTTTTTGGGTAAAGAACATCATATATTGATGATTGGTAGCCACAAACATATTTTCAAGGAAATCTTGATCGCGTGTTCCCGCACTTTTTTGTCCGACTCCACCCCTGTTTTGGGTCTTATATTCTGATAAATTGGTACGCTTGATGTAACCAGCATGCGAAATTGTAATAACAACATTTTCATCGGCAATTAAATCTTCTATACTCACATCACCACCTGAATACTCGATTATAGAACGACGTTCGTCTCCATATTTATCACGAATTTCAACTAACTCTTCTTTGATTAATGCAATTCTTAAATTAACATCTTCTAATAAAGCTCTTAAATGCTCTATCAATTTCATTATCTCTTCGTATTCTGCTCGCAATTTGTCTTGTTCCAATCCTGTCAATTGGCGCAAACGCATTTCTACAATAGCGCGAGACTGAATGTCGGACAAATTGAACCTTTCGATTAATTTTTCTCTAGCTTCTTCGGTGTTTTTTGACGCTTTGATCAGAGCTATTACTTCATCAATATTATCCGAAGCAATGATTAATCCTTCTAAAATATGCGCTCTTTCTTCTGCCTTTCTTAATTCGAATTGGGTTCTTCTCGTAACCACATCGTGACGGTGTTCTACAAAATAATGAATCATATCTTTTAGATTCAACATTTGCGGACGACCTTTTACCAATGCTATATTATTAACGCTGAAAGAAGATTGTAATTGGGTATATTTATAAAGTGTATTTAAAACGACGTTTGGAGTAGCATCACGTTTCAGGATATAAACAATTCGCATCCCATTTCTATCAGATTCATCACGGATATTTACAATGCCTTCAATCTTTTTATCGTTGACCAAATCTGCAGTACGTTTAATCATATCTGCCTTATTCACTTGATATGGAATTTCAGTAACAATGATACATTCTCTACCATCCACTTCTTCAAAACCAATTTTTGCACGCATGACAATTCTACCACGACCGGTTTTAAATGCTTCGCGAACGCCTTCATAACCGTATATTATTCCTCCAGTTGGGAAATCTGGGGCTTTAATATGGGTCATTAATTCGTCAATTTCAATATCGTTATTATCGATAAATGCTAAAGTTCCGTTGATAACTTCGGTAAGATTATGTGGAGGCATATTGGTAGCCATACCCACAGCAATTCCTGTGGCTCCATTAATTAATAATGTAGGAAC
>CAMCTL010000002.1 GCA_945878515.1 Flavobacterium psychrophilum
ATCAATGAGTTTATTGATGTTTTTAAAAAAGCTGGAATAAAATCTATAAATGTTAGCCTTGACACGCTAGATGCAAAACAGTTTTATGATATTACAAAACGCAATGTTTTTGATAAAGTTTGGCGCAATATCCAGCAACTTATTGACGAAGGATTTCATGTAAAAATAAATACGGTGGTAATGCGTGGTATCAACGAAACTGAAATTTTAGATTTTATCCAATGGACGAAAGAGCAACCAGTTCACGTTCGTTTTATTGAGTTTATGCCTTTTGACAAAAACCAATGGAACACCCAAAAAGTATTCAGTTATCAAGAAATTTTAGATGTTGCAGCCACAAAATACAGTTTTATCCGAATGAAAGATGGTTTGAATGAAACTGCCAAAAAATTCAAACCTTTTGGACACCAAGGCACTTTTGCGGTAATCAGCACCATGAGTGCGCCGTTCTGCGGAAGTTGCAACCGAATGCGACTTACAGCTGATGGCAAAATGAAAAATTGTTTGTTTTCTAAAGGCGAAGCCGATATTTTGACCGCATTTCGAAATTCAGAAGATATTGTACCCATAATTAGGCAATGTGTGGCAAGCAAAGCAGAAGCATTGGGCGGACAATTTCAAGGTGATTACACCAAAATTGACGCTGCCAAAATTGACAACAGAAGTATGATAAACATTGGAGGCTAAGCCTTTTTTTTGAACACCGTTATTCCTTTTTTGGCATATCGGAAATAGATTAGAATATGATAAGTGTAAAAGAAGCAAAACAACTCATTACCGAAAATTGTACCGTCCAAAAAACAGAAACACTGTCTTTGCTACAGGCCAACGGAAGTATTCTCGCAGAATCTATTTATGCGCCAATAGATACGCCACCATTCAATCAATCGGCGATGGATGGTTATGCTTTTTCTTTTGAAAATTGGGACAAAAAAAGCAATCTAAAGGTTATTGGCGAAGTCCAAGCGGGCAGTAGTGCTGCAATAAATGTGGCGAACAACGAAGCCGTCAGAATTTTTACAGGCGCGCCAATTCCACCAGGAACTGATACAGTTGTCATGCAAGAAAAAATCAGCTTGAACGATAATCAGATTCAAATTTTAGACATTTTTTTGATTGAAGGTACAAATGTTCGTCCACAAGGTTCACAAACAAAAAAAGGAGAGATGGCTTTGATAGAAAAGCAATTGCTGACGCCTGTTGCTATTTCTTTTTTAGCTGGAATTGGCATTAGCAAAGTCAAAGTTTTTTCAAAGCCAACAGTAAGCATTATCGTTACTGGAAAGGAACTTGCCAAAGCTGGAGATACGATTACCGAAGGGAAAATCTTTGAATCCAACGCTATTGGTCTTATCGCAGCACTGAATCAAATGGGTATAAATCCAGTTTCTGTTCAAGTTGTTGACGATGTCGAATCCGAAATAGAACTAGCCATTTCATCTCAATTAAGTTCCGATATGCTGATTATTACCGGTGGCGTTTCGGTGGGGGATTATGATTTAGTACCCGCTTCATTAGAAAAATGTGGGGTTCAAAAAATATTTCACAAAATCAAACAAAAACCTGGGAAACCTTTTTATTTCGGGCGCCACAATCAAACACTTGTTTTTGCTTTGCCCGGCAATCCAGCGGCAGTTATGAGTTGTTTTTATGAATATGTTGTTCAGGCAATAGGTAGCTTTACACAGAAAGAATATTTTAAAAAAATAACTGTACCATTGGCGGAAGATTATACCAAAAAAGCAGGACTTACTTTTTTTCTAAAGGGGAAAATGGGAGAAAATAATGTACAGGTTTTAAACGATCAAGAAAGTTACAAGTTGAATTCGTTTGCTATTGCTGATTGTATGATAGAATTTGATGAGAACGGCGAAAATTTCAAAAAAGGACTTTTAGTTCCTGTTAAAATGATTGTATAAACTGTTTTTTGACCAAGATTAAAACACATAATTGAAGCGTTTGTCCATGTATTTAGAAATTATTTTTTATCTATTGTTGGTGATTGTCGCTTTTCTGTATTCATCTGTTGGACATGGTGGCGCAAGTGGGTATTTGGCATTAATGGCAGTCTTTTCATTTGCTCCAGATACCATGCGACCAACGGCTTTGTTGCTCAATATTTTTGTTTCTTTTATTGCTTTTGTTCAATATTATAGAGGTGATTTTTTTAGGTGGAATTTGTTTTGGCCTTTTGCATTAACATCGGTTCCAGCAGCATTTATTGGAGGGATGATTGCTATTGCAGGTGGTTTGTATAAAAAAATATTAGCGGTTTTGTTGTTATTTTCCGTAGTACGATTACTCGGAATTAAATTCAAAACCCAAACATTCGATGTAAAACAAAACATTTACCTCGCTCTTTTGATAGGCGTTATTATCGGATTGTTTTCGGGAATGATTGGAATTGGTGGAGGCATTATTTTGAGTCCGATTATTTTATTGATGCACTGGGCAGATATGAAAAGAACAGCAGCAGTATCGGCTTTATTCATTTTTGTAAATTCAATCGCTGGATTTGCAGGTCTTTTTATTCAAGGTTTTGAATTTAAAACTGAAATGGGATGGATGATTTCCCTTGCATTAATTGGCGGAATTGCAGGTTCTTATTTTGGTGCCAATCAATTTAAAAATGAATTTTTGAACAAAATATTGGCTTTGGTTCTACTTTTAGCTTCTGTAAAATTATTTTTTACCTAATCATGGAAATCAAAATGAAGAATACCAACGCATACATTCTGGCAGGTGGGAAAAGTTCCAGAATGGGCACAGACAAAGGCTTGCTTCTTATTGAAGGGAAGGCAATGATTCAATATGTTATCGAACAAATGCAAGCCGTTTTTTCCACGGTTATTATAGTTTCTAATAATCGGGAATACGAAAAATTTGGATTGAAAGTAATTCCAGATTTAATCAAAGATATTGGACCAGCTGGCGGAATTTACACGTCGTTAAAGCATTCAGATGCTCAATTGAATTTTATTGTAAGTTGCGATATGCCATTGATTACCAAAGAAGCCATTGAATTTATTTTTAAAACCAGAAAGGAATCGCAAATAGTTTTATTGAAAAATCAAGAAATTTTAGACCCTTTATTTGGCCTTTATTCTAAAGATTGCGAAACAGTTTGGCTGCAACTCATCCATCAAAAAATAATTAAATTACAAGAAATGGTTTTGCGTTTTAACTTACAGACCATTGCTGTTGAAGACAACATCATTTTTAACCAATCATTTTTTAAAAACATCAATACCAAAGCTGATTTTAACAACCTATTAAACTTGATTTAAAATGGAAATAAACATACTTGCCTTTGGACAAATTGCCGAGATTACTGGCAAATCAACATGGAAAATGGCTGGCATAAAAGATACCGAAAACTTAATTCATAACTTGGAGGAGCAATTTCCTAGTTTGATGAAAATGAAGTATTCTATTGCAGTAAATAAAATAATAATTCAACACAATACTGTGTTAAATGAAAGCGATACCGTTGCGCTACTTCCGCCTTTTTCTGGTGGATAAAATTTTAATGATATGATTTTAGATAATAGTAGATACCAAAGACAAATACAACTCAAGGAAATCGGCCCATTTGGTCAGGACAAGATTTCTCAGTCAAAAGTGTTAGTCATTGGTGCAGGCGGTTTAGGATGTCCTGCTTTGCAATATCTTGCTGCTGCTGGTGTGGGAACGATTGGTGTTATAGATTTTGATGTGGTGGAATTGTCAAATCTTCAACGTCAAATTCTTTATTCGGTTGAAGATATTGGTCAATCTAAAGCAATAGTAGCTGCAAAAAAATTAGAAGCACTCAATCCAGAAATTAAAATTCGACCCTATAATTTTCAGATCACTAATAAAAATGTGCTCGAAATTGTTGAAAAATATGATATCGTCATCGATGGTTCCGATAATTTTGCAACTAGATATCTAATAAACGATGCATGCTTACTCCTGAATAAACCGCTGATTTATGGAGCAGTTTTGCGTTTTGAAGGTCAAATAGGTGTTTTTATTTTGGAAGATGCAGTGTCGAAGATAAAAACCAATTACCGCGATGTATTTCCAAAGCCACCTGATGCAATATCAGCTATTTCTTGCAATGAAATTGGAGTTTTGGGAGTTATTCCAGGAATCATCGGAACAATGCAAGCCACCGAAGCACTGAAAATTATTACTGGTATCGGAAAGCCATTGACCAACAAAATTATTTCATATAATGCTTTGCAAAACACATTGTATGATTTTGAAGTTGTTGTAAATTCAAATCCTTCAATCGATTATCCAAAAAGCAAAACGGATTTTTTGGACTATGATTACAATTGGTTTTGCAACGCTAATTCAGTTGTGGAAACAATTTCGGTTGAAGATTTTGATTGTCTTAGAATGCACGAAAAAATCATTACCATTGATGTTCGCGAAAAAGGTGAGCTTCCTGTGGTGAATGAATTTCCGTATGTGTTAATGCCTTTGAGTGAATTTGAAAATTTGGTTTCAACAATTTCACCAGAACATAAAATAGTCGTTTTTTGTAAATCGGGACAACGCAGTTTATCAGCCGTAAGAATACTTAAAGAAAAATATCCTAATTGCGAAGCATTTAGTGTGATTGGCGGTATCGAAAATTGGAAAAAAGTAAATAATAAAATTTTATTATGACTGAGAAAAAAAAGCACAACGTATTTATAAATGGAGCAATTACTCCAGAATTTATTGCCAATAGCATTGCGAAACACAGCTCCAAAACAAATATCGGCGCCCACGATATTTTTTTAGGACAAGTCCGTAGTGATTTAATTAACGATAAAACAGTCGTTGCCATCAACTATGAGGCCTATCAAGAAATGGCTGATACACTTTTTCACGAGATACGTGAGGCAGCTTTTGCAAAATACAATTTAGTTTGTATGCACATTTATCATAGCCTTGGCGTGGTAAAAGCCGGAGAAATTTGTCTGTTTGTTTTCGTTTCCTCCAAACATCGCAAAGAAGCATTTGTAGCTTGTCAAGATATTGTTGAGCAAATAAAAGCGATGACACCTATTTGGGGAAAAGAAATTTTTGAAGATGATACTTTTGTGTGGAAAGAAAATCAATTTTAGCAATGGCAATAGCAATTACAATAGCAATTGCAATATCAATGGCAATGACAAAAAGTATCTAACTCATAACTCATTACCCATTACCCATGACCCACAACTCATAACCCATAACCCATAACTCACAACCCATAACTTCCACCCTCAAATGGTCAATATAACATTCAAATCCAATACACTTCGCATCGCTGTAGCCCAAGCTATTCTGCAAGTCAGCAAGAAAGAAACCATTGATGCGCTAATTAATAAAACAGTTCCCAAAGGTGATGTTTTTGAAATGGCAAAAACAGCTGGACTCTTTGCCGTAAAACGCACCAGCGATATGATTCCCGATTGTCATCCCATTACGGTCGAATTTACTGCGGTTCGATATACAATAAAAGAGCTGGAAATTTATATTGAAATCGAAGTCCATACTATTTACAAAACTGGAGTTGAGGTGGAAGCAATGCATGGCGCGTCGGTGGTAGCTTTGACGATGTATGATATGCTAAAACCTATCGATAAAGGCATAGAAATTCATTCAATAAAATTGTTGGAAAAAAAAGGAGGCAAATCTGATTTTACCGATAAATTTCGCACTGATTTGAAATCGGCTGTTATTGTATGCTCCGACAGTATCTCTGCTGGAAGCAAATTTGATAAAGCTGGTAAGGCTATTATTCAAAAATTAGAAAACTGCAATGTTGCCGTCAGTGACTATTCTATTATTTCCGATGATATTCTTGGAATACAAGAAAAAGTGTTGGATTTATGTACTCAAAATATTGACTTTATTATTTTAACTGGTGGTACAGGGCTTTCGCCAAGGGACAATTCGCCAGAAGCAATAAAACCGCTTTTAGACAGAGAAATTCCAGGCATTATGGAGGCAGCCCGAAATTATGGTCAGGATCGAACACCTTTTTCGATGTTATCGCGCGGAATTGCTGGAATGAAAGGCAAAACACTAATTATGACATTGCCTGGTTCAACTAAAGGTGCGCAAGAGTCTATGGATGCTCTGTTTCCAGCACTATTGCATATTTTTAGAATTGTAGAGGGAAAACCACATGAATAAAAATGATCGAAGTTGTTATAAATAATAAATCCTGTTAAAGTTATCTAACAGGATTTATTTTTATTACGGAATGAGGAATTTATTTTTTACTCCATTCTGCAATACTGTCTTTGTTCATTTTTATATAATCTTGATTTTTAGCGATTTCTGCACTAGCCAAAGAAATTTTAGCTGTTTCAATAGCTCCGTTTTTGTCTCCTTGTTTAGCTTGAATCAAGGATTTAAGGCGGTTGTACCAGTAAGGTTTGTCCTTATTCATTTCCAAAGCCTTATTAACATAAGTCAAAGCTTTTGTCAAATCACCATTAGATTGAAATATGTATTGAGCTGCTGAAAAATAATCTCCCGCACCTGGTCCAGCCAAAACTTTATCGATACTTGCCATCGCATTTTTCGCTGTTGGCACTTCAAACTTTATTGCTACAATTGATTTTTCCCAAGACAATTCTAAATGAGCAAAATTATTGTCTAAATTATTGATTCCAATGGTAAAACTTTCTACAAATCTATCAACATGTTCTGATTTTACTGTTGTTTTCAAGGCTACTTTGGTTTCATCCCAATTTTCTGGAATTCCCCAATTGTCTGTTGCAGTGTAAAAGATAATTTCCCAGTTATCTGCTTTCGGATTGGTAAAAAGTGCATATTTTCCTTTTGGCAATATTTTTCCAGCAATAACAACATCATCGCTAAAGGAAATAGTGCTGTTTTCATTGGCGCCAGTTCTCCATAATTTCCCAAAGGGAACTAAATTATTAAAAACATCTCTACCTTTTGAACTCGGTCTAGAATAAGCAATTTCAACATTGGTCAAACCAACCATCTGTGTAAGTGTTGATTTCGGGCTCGACTGAGGAGTTTTTACTTGAGCTTCTGTAACATAATTGGCAATAATCATTGCTAAAACAAGAATAATCTTTTTCATATTTTTTAATTTAGATTTGTTCAAAATTACAAATTCAAGGATTTAAAAATGTTAAAAAATCCTTAATTTGAAATTAGTAATTTGAAATTATCTCAAAATTCAATTCTTCCAAATTATTTACAACTACATCTGCCAAAGTCAGATCTTGTAGTTTCGAATTTTCGCTATTGTAACCCACACAAAAAATCCCAGCTGCTTTTGCAGCTCTAATACCGTTGGTGCTGTCTTCAATCACTATACAGTTTTCCTTTGGTGCAATTGATAAACTAGCGGCGTGTTCAAAAATGGCTGGATGTGGTTTTGAGTTTGGAAAATCTTCTCCACTGACAATATGTGAAAAATATGGATATAAATTGAATCGCGTGAAAACACGTTCAATTGTTACTTTGGCCGCCGATGAAGCAAGTATCAATTGCATTCCATTTCGGTGTAAATCTTGAATTAATTCTTCGACACCTTCGATCAAATACAAATCTTCTTTACTGTCGAAAGCGTCATTAAAAAGGGTTCTTTTTCTTTGAATTAAATCTTCAACTTCGGCATCAATAGGGAATAATTCTTTTAGTTTTTGAAACGTATTTCTAGTAGAATTTCCCATAAAAGAAGTAAACATATCTTTGGAAACATCAATGTTCAATTCGGCAAAATGTTGGAAATAAGCATAACTATGAACGGGTTCCGTGTCGACGATTACGCCATCCATATCGAAAATTACTGTTTGTATCATTTTTAGGTTAGAAGCTAGGGGTTAGGAGTTAGAGGTTTTCCAAATATTCGGAAATGGTAAGGATTAAAGTTTCTCCGAACATTTTGATTTCAAGTAAATCTTTATCTCCAGTAATTAAATGGGTTGCTTTTCCATCTTGGGATAATGAAAGTAAAAAGTCGTCTTTTGGATCTCGACAGAGATATACTTCTGAACATACTTCAAGAAATTCGGCTTTTAAATGAATTTCGCCCAATAAAGAATTTAAGTCTCCAACGGAAAAATATTTTTTGAATTTTGGTCTTTGGGCAACTTCAACAAATTCCTCTAATAATTCGGGACTAAAAAGTATTGTTAGATCGTTTTTGGAAAATAATTTATCGAGTTTTGAATACTCTTTTGTAAGAAGAAAACTAATCCAAAGTTTGGTGTCGATTACAATTCTATCGTTTTTTGGCATATCTATTAGCTCTAACCATTTCAACTTCTTTAGTTATTTCTTCAAACGAAGGTGCATTTGAAGATGCTTTTATGCGAAGCTTGGCGACAATATCTAAAAAATCTTGCTTTTTAGTTTCTTTTATTGAAATCAATTTTAAGTCTGCCAAATCTTGTAAAAGTTTGCCTGCTTTAGGATTTAATAGGTCTATTTGATACGTTTTCATATTTCAAAGATAGTATTTATTAATATTGTTTTTGAATCTTACATAGTTATTGCAAAAACTGCAATCTGCAATCAAAATTAATCCAATTTTCCATCAAAATGGAGATTCCATTTCCCTTGCACTTTCATTACTTGTTCAATCACTTCGCGAACGGCTCCTTTTCCTCCGTTTTTGTGTGAAATGTAATTAGAAATGCCTTTGATTTCCGGACTCGCATCTTGCGGACAAGTGGGTAATCCAACTAATTTCATGACGTGAAAATCAGGAATATCATCTCCCATATACAGCACTTGCTCGGGCTGGATGTTGTAAAGTTCAATGTATTCTTTGTAGGTTTCGACTTTGTCTGGCGATCCAAGATGAATGTCGGTTATACCTAGATTTCTCAAACGTACTCGAACGCCTTCATTGCTTCCTCCAGAAATTATGCAAACATTATAAGCGCTTTCTACTGCTGCTTTTAGGGCATAACCATCGCGAATATTCATAGTTCGCAGCATTTCGCCCTCATTTGTTACAAAAACAGAACCATCAGTAAGTACACCATCAACATCAAAAATGAAAGTGTTGATTTCGTTCATTATTTCTTTATAACTCTTTGCCATTATTTTGTATTGATTGGGTTAGTATTTTGTAAATTTTTGAATGATTTTCATTGGATAAAAATTTCAAATGAGCATCAATAGTTTGATTATCCTGGCGTTTTGCAGGACCGGTTTGTGCTGCTGCCGGCGAAAGTGTCATGACTTTATTTACTGTTTCCAAAATTAGCGGTTTTAATATTTCAAATGAAATTTTATTTTCGTCACAAATTTCATGACCAATTCGATACATTTCATTGACAAAATTATTGACAAAAACTGCCGAAATATGTAGCGCTCTTCGTTGTTCAGAATTGATTTTAAAAACAGCATTGGAAATAGAATTAGCTACATTTTGCAACAATTCAAAATCAGAATCATTTTCGCTTTCTAAACAAATAGGGATTGAAGTAAAATCAACGACTTTGTCTTTTGAAAAAGTTTGCAATGGATAAAAAATTCCTTTTCTATTTTTATCATCCAAAGATTTGATAGAAACACTTCCAGAAGTATGCACAACCAAACGATTTTCGAAAGGGAATTGAGATGAAACCTTAGCAATAGCATCGTCGGAAACGGCAATAATATATAAATCGGCTATGGCCAAATTGTTATAATCATCCGTAATTTTATTAAGATCGAATAGGGGAATTAGACTATCTTTTCGCCGTGCAAAAACTTGAATGACTTCGATTGCAGCACATTTGGCGAAAGCCCCAATCAAATGATGCGCTACATTTCCGGAACCGATAATCACAATTTTAATCATTTGTCAAAATTAGCAAAAAAACTCAAAAAATAAGCACGTATTCACAATAGTCTGAAAAGAAAGTTAAGGAGCAAAAAAGCTTATTTTATGCTTAAATTTTGATTAAATTAACAATTGCTCAAACAATTTTATCAACATTTTTAATGTATTTTTGTAGCCATTTATAAAATGTAAATTCTTACAGATGATCAACAAGTTTACTTCTATTTTATTTTCTACAAGAACAATGGCGCTTCTTTTTTTGTCTTTTGCAATAGCGATGGGTGCGGGAACATTTATAGAAAGCAAATACAATACAGATACAGCTCGAATTTGGGTCTATAATGCATGGTGGTTTGAAGGTATTATGCTGGTTTTTATGATTAATTTCATCGGAAACATCAAGCGATACAATCTATTAAGAAAAGAAAAATGGGCTACGCTTATGCTGCATTTGTCTTTTATTTTTATCATTGCTGGTGCTTTTATTACGCGATACATTAGCTATGAAGGAATGATGCCAATTCGCGAAGGTGCTACTGAAAAAGTGTTTTACTCCGATAAAATGTTTCTGACTCTTTTTGTAGATGGCGAATATCAGGGCGAAATGAAACGCCGAGTGTTCGAGAAAGAACTGCTCCTTTCTCCTGTTGCCAATAACGATTTTTCAATTTCTAGCTCGTTTGCAGATACTGATTTTAAAGTAAGTTATGCTAACTTTTTAATTGGTGCGAAAGAAGTAATTCAGCCAGACCCAAAAGGCGTTTTGTATCTTAAACTTGTAGAAGCTGGTGCAAACGGACGCGAAAATCATTTTTTAAAAGAAGGCGAAGTTCAAAACATTCATAATGTACTTTTTGCATTAAACAAATTTACCGAAGGTGCTATCAATATCACAATAAAAAATACAGGCACGGCGAATTTGATATCCACCATTCAAACTCCTTTTGAAGGAAACTTTATGCGAATGGCAGATAAATTGCAAGGCAAAGTCAGCAAAGATATAGAGCAACCTTTAATGATGCGTTCATTATACAGTATTGGGGATATGCGTTTTGTTTTTCCTGATTTGGCTATCAAAGGCGTTATAGGATACGAATCAGATAACGATTACAAAGCGAAACAACACACCGATGCTTTAACACTAGATTTAACTGCCGAAGGGCAAACAAAAACGCTAACTCTGCTTGGCGGGAAGGGTGTTGTAGGACAATCTAAGACGCTAAAAATCGGCAAAATTGATTATACTTTTTTCTACGGAACTAAAACGCATAGCCTACCTTTTAGCATAAAATTAAATGATTTTATTGCCCAAAAATATCCAGGAACAGAAAAAAGCTATTCGGCATTTGAAAGTAAAGTAACTGTGCTGGACAAAAGCGAAAACTTTGACGCCCGCATTTTTATGAATAATATTTTAGATCACGGTGGTTATCGTTTTTTTCAATCCTCTTTCGACCCTGACGAAAAAGGAACTGTCTTGTCTGTAAGTCACGATTTTTGGGGTACAAATATTACTTATTTTGGCTATTTTATGTTGTATTTTGCTTTAATGGCGATTTTGTTCACAAAACATTCTCGCTTTGCCGACATCAAAAGAAAATTAGAAGTGGTCAAAACCAAAAAGGCAAAATTATTAACCATCTTTCTGTTGTTTTTGAGCATTGGCGCATTGGCCCAAAACCATAACCAAAGGCAACTTTTATCCGAGAAACAAATTGATTCGATCATAGCCAAAATTAAAGTTTCTGAAGAACACGCATCAAAATTCGGGCGACTCATTATTCAAGATGCTGGTGGAAGAATGAAACCAATTAACACATTTTCGTCTGAATTGTTGCGAAAAGTCAGCCATGAAAATTCATATAAAGGTATGAATTCCGATCAGGTTTTCCTTTCAATGACCCAAGGAGGCAATCTTTGGATTCAAGTACCAATAGTTTATATCAAAGCTGGAAATGACAGTATTCGTAAAATAATTGGTATTGATGCCAAGCAAAAATATGCCTCTTTTATTGACTTTTTTGATAATTCGGGCAATTACAAATTAATGCCTTATTTGGATGCTGCCTACAAAGCTGCAAATCCAAACCAATTTGAAAAAGATTTTATAGAAACCGATAAAAAGGTAAATTTAATGGAATCAGCATTGAGTGGCAGTATTCTGAAAATTTTTCCAATTCCTGATAATGCCAATAATAAATGGGCTTCTTATCCTGAATTAGGCACATCAGGGTTTAAGGGAATGGCTGCAACCTATACACACAATATCCTGCAATTGTATTTTAGTGCTTTAGAAGAAGCGTCTCGGACTAATGATTACAGTCAGGCTAACGGATTATTAGAAAGTATTACTGGTTTCCAAAAAAAATATGGTAGCAAAGTATTGCCAAGTGAAGATAAAGTTACCGCTGAAATTCTATACAACAAATATGATGTGTTCCAAAAATTACCGTATTGGTACATGTATGCAGCTATTTTAATGTTACTTTTTACAATACTAAATATATTCAAGGAAAGAAAAGTATTGAATTATGCCATAAATTCCATGCATATTGTTATTGGTTTACTTTTCGGTTTACACACTTTCGCGCTCATTGCACGCTGGTATATTTCAGGTCATGCACCTTGGAGTAATGCGTATGAATCCATAATTTATGTAGCTTGGGCAACGATGTTTTTCGGTTTGGCTTTCGATATCAAATCTAAGCTGACCGTTGCTTCATCAGCTTTTGTGACCGCAATGATTTTGATGGCAGCTTATATGAATTGGATTGACCCCGAAATTAGCACATTGCAACCCGTATTGAATTCGTATTGGTTGATGATTCACGTGGCAATTATTGTCGCAAGTTACGGGCCATTTGCGTTGGGAATGATTCTAGGTGTAGTTTCTTTGCTTTTGATTTTGTGTACCAATGAAAAAAACAAAATCAAAATGGATTTGAATATCAAAGAAATTACCTATATCAACGAAATGGCATTAACAATCGGTTTGATAATGCTCACCATCGGGAATTTCCTTGGTGGACAATGGGCCAACGAAAGTTGGGGTCGTTATTGGGGTTGGGATCCAAAAGAAACTTGGGCTTTGATTAGTATTATGGTCTATGCTTTTGTAATTCACTCTCGGTTTGTTCCGGCGCTACGAGGTAAATGGGTTTTTAACCTGATGAGTATTTTTGCGTTCTTGTCTATTTTGTTTACCTATTTCGGAGTAAATTTCCACTTGGTTGGTTTGCATTCTTACGCCAGTGGCGAAGCAAAATCATTGAGCTGGATATGGCAATCTATGTTGGTGATTGCTATTTTTGGTGCGATTACTTATCCAAAGTACAAAAAATATTATAAGAAGTAAATGATATCATTTCTAAATAGAAAGGTTCAACTTTGCGGTTGAACCTTTTTTTATTCATTTGGATATATGATCTCCGTTGATACGATTCTAAGGTTTTTCGTTTAAATCATCCCAGTCATTTTTGATATTTGCACTAATGCAGTTGTATCTCTAACTCCCAATTTATCGATCATATTGCTGCGGTGATTACCAACAGTATTCACGCTAATAAATAATTTTTCGGCGATTTCTTTTGTGTCCAAATCGTCGGCTATTAGTCTTATAATCTCTTTTTCCCTTGCAGACAATAAATCTTTGTCAGAATATAATTTATCCTGTGAATTAAAAGTGTGGACATACTCGTTATTTTCACCGTGAGAAATCCGAATCCAATAATACCTAAAATTCTTTTTAAGAAGATGATTAATGTTTTGTACGTAATTAAAGGTGTAGTTGAATTTCCTATTTTCATCGTAATGAATAGGGGAGCCTTTCGAAAAAAGACAGATTGGTTTGCCATCCAAAAGTTTATACCTGATGCCACAATGAAATATTTGTATGTTCATTCTTTGATCGAAAGGAATATCTTCCAGCACACCAGTAAACCACTTTACTGATTCTGTAAAAAAAAGCAGATACTCTTTTTCAAGTAAGCTCATAATTTGAATCATTCGCTCCGCTTGAGGAACTTCGGGAAGATCTCCCCAAAATTCTTTTTCTCCCACTTCTAGAACTGGCGTGTAGTTGTGGTGGTCAAATATTCCAATAACAGCATCAGTGCCTTTAATCCCATTAAGCAGTAGATTTGCTTCTGCTCTAAATCGCTCAATTTCTCCAATAGTATCGTCTATAAAAAACGGGAAGGACATTGCTACAATTTTTTTATACAGAAAATCTGCGTCCTGCATCTTTCTCAAACTATTTTCTTGCATATCTATATTATTGTATGTGTTTTTCCTTGTTTTCCAATATTTTCCTTTCGCAAATATAGTTCAATAATTGGACTGAATACTTATAATCAGTTTTTGTCTAACAGAGACTAAATGACCTTTGCATTTGAACTTTAGAATTCATAACGGCAATAGTATTTTTTATAAAATGCTAATATATTGGTCTTTAGTTCTTGTTTTATATTAAAAACATTAAAAAATGATGATTATCACTATTTCCAGGGTTAATGGCTAAAACTAGTTTTACAGCATTAAACAAACCAACTAAAAACTAGCATTATGATAGCAACAACCACTTATTCAAAACGGCAAGTCATTCCGGAATTCATTGTTAACAGGACAAAATGGGTCGAACCAAAAAACGATAACGCTGTACTTGTAAAGTTGGTTCAATCTAAAAGCGAAAGAGGATTTGATATTTTATACAACAAGTATTGCGGAGCGCTTTATGGTGTAATTATAAAACTGGTAAAACGAACTGATGTTGCCGATGATTTATTACAAGATACTTTTGTAAAAATATGGAAGCATATTGATAGTTTTGACAGCTCAAAAGCAACATTATATACTTGGATGTTGAATATAGCCAGAAACCAAGCTGTTGATTATCTTCGCTCTCCTACTTATCGAAAACAATTGCTTCAGGTAGAAATTGATTTGTTTTCTCATTGTATCGACAATATAGATAATATAAATTCAAACTATTGTTCTATCGAAATTAAAGATTTTAAGAACAAGGCATTGCAACTTGAATCAAAATACACTGAGGTGATTGACCTGATTTATTTTTATGGTTGGACGCAGGAACAAACGGCCGAAATTCTCAAGTTGCCATTGGGAACAATTAAAACCCGTGCAAGAAAAGGACTTAGTTTGTTAAAAGTATTGTATCAGCAATAGTAAAACCGTTCCTATAACCGCTCCCTTTTAAAAATTCGCAACGATATAAATAAAATAAAAAAATGAATATAGGTGACTATATCACAAGTGGGATACTACAAGATTATTGCCTTGGACAGCTTACAGTTGAAGAAGAAAGAAAGGTAGAATTGATGTGCCACGATTATCCAGATGTTGCAAAGGAACTTCATTTATTGGGACAATCACTAGATAAATATACCGCTATCGAAGCTATTAGGCACCGTGACGAACTACGAATGAAAGTATGGGAAGCTGTAAAAAAATTATGGAAAGAGAATCCATTATAATTAAAAAGCTTCCAACCTTTTGAAGGTTGGAAGCTTTTTAATTTATAAACAATAGTAATTAAACTTTTCCTAAAGTATACAATTGTTCCATTGTAGGCCCTTTACTTCCGCCTGCTGGTTCAAGTGTAATACCAAAAGCTTCAGCATCGCCTGTTTTTTCTACTGCAAATATTTTTTCTTTATTGGTATTAAAGTCAGATAATAATCCAATGCTTGTAGGCGTAAGTTGAGGTTGTAATTTTAAAGACCAAATTTGGTACACCATTCCTTTTGGTGGCTCTGGTAATCCAGTTGCATCCACATAAACCACTTCGGTTTCTTTGTTCCAATAAATTTTGGCATACGATTTTGGTGAAACAGCTTGACCACCTAAGTTGATAACCGTGTTTTTCACGTCTCGAACAATCGTCAAGGCAGTTAAGGTTTGTTGATTTTTTAGTTTTAAATTTACTAAGGTGTCTTGCAAATTCGTTTTTTCTTTTTCAGCAGTTGCCACCTGATTTTGGGTTGCAGACAATTGGGTATATTGATAACCAACACCAACCAAAAGAATCACGGCGGCTGCCCAACCTACATATTGCGACCAAGTATTTATTGGTTTCAATGCAATCACTTTTGAATATTTCAAGTCCAATTTGGCTTTGATTTTTTCAAAATTATCGGCAGATAAAAACGGACTGAAACTGGTCGATAAATTGACAATTGCCGTTTCAATTGAAATAATTTCGGCTGCGATGTCTTGATGTTCTTTTGCCATTTGGCTCACTTCTAAGTTTTCGGTTTCCGAGAGCAAACCATAAACGTAGAGTTCTAAAATGCCACTTTCTATATATTGTTTCTTATCCATTATACTTTTAAATAAGTTCTTAAATCATTAATACAATTTCTATTTTGTGTTTTGACGGTTCCAAGCGGAATTGCAAGTTCATCTGAGGCTTCTTGTTGCGTATAGCCTTGAAAGAATAGCAATTCAATAATTTCAATACACTTGGGTTTTAATTTCTTTACAAATTCAAGAATTCCAATAGTATCAATTTTATTGGTCAGTTTGTTGCTGTCGTCTAATAGATGTACGAAATTATCGGCTGATAGGTTTTTTTGACTGTTGTTATATCCTCTAGACCTTAATTTATCTATAGCAGTGTTTCTAGCAATGTTTAAAATCCATGTATAAAATCGCCCTTTACTTTCGGAATAGCCATCGATGCTTTTCCAGATTTTTACAAATACTTCCTGAAGTACATCCTCAGTATCCGCTTTCTCTTTTACCAGATTGGATATTACGGTAAACAAACTTTTAGAATACATATCATACATAATAGTAAACGCACGCTCATCCTTCTTGAGGATTAACGGAATTAATTCTTCTTGTGTCATTGTTTTTTTTTTTTTGGTTATCAACATATACGAAAGAATTATTTGTTAGGTTTTATAAAAGTACTTTATTTTTTATAAATGTTTGGTAAGTGATCAAAAAATTATAAATAATAGCAATATAAATGAAAAAGCATTCGGATGATGATGCAGGTTTTTGGCATCAATGCATATCAAGCTTTTCATTTATTGCTATTTAGCTTCGCAGAAAATCTTAAAGATTTTTATAATCTCTGAGGTTTCTTTCAAGAAAATCAAAAAGCCAAAAGTGTAGCCCGAAAACCGCAGGATTTCGGGCCAGCGGAACAGATTGGCTCCAAAACCGGGAGATATCGGGTCAGCGGAACTGATTGGCTTCAAATCCGCGGGATTTTGGGCCAGCGGAACTGATTGGCTTCAAAACCGCGGGATTTCGGGTCAGCGGAACTGATTGGCCCGAAATGCGCTGCGTTTGGAATGAATTCAATCCGATTGGCTCGAAACGCGCTGCGTTTGGAATGAATTTAATCAGATCTATTAGAAAAACACTGTACAATTTGATAATTTAGAAAAAAAAGTAAAAACATTTAATTTTTAAAATACTAAAATTCAGTGTTTTAAAAATTATTTTAATTTTTTTTACTTTTTTTAAATCCAAAAGCAATCCATTCTCGTAAATCCATTTAGTTAACAATTAAATTTCAAACAAATGAAAAAAACAAAAATGATTGTAGGTCTGTCGCTGGTAGCGATTTCAGGTCTAGTTATTATCGCAGCCGATCACGTAGATGCTCCAGCTGTAACAGGTAATGCTTCGGACATTACAGATGTGTATGCTTTTCAAGGCCAAGACACAAACAACCTGGTATTTGTGGTAAACACCCAAGGGTTGCTATCGCCAACTGCAACTGCCGCAGCAACATTCAACGAGAATGTGATGGTAGAAATTAACATTGACAACACAGGCGACAATGTGGAAGATTTGGTAATTCAAGCTATTAAAAGAGACAACAAAATGTATTTCTTTGGTCCTGTTGCTCCTGGAACTACTGGTGCAAGTAGCACTGTAAAAACTACTTCCGCAGCTGGAAGTGTAGAAATTTCGAAGTATGGTGCTACTCCTGTAATTGGCACTGCAAACGGAATGAAATTCTTTGCTGGTCCAAGAGACGATCCTTTCTTTTTTGATTTAGGACAATTCAAAGCTATTTTGGGTGGTACTGCATCAGCATTCAACAAGCCAGGAACCGACACTTTTGCTGGAACTAACGTTTTATCGACAGTGATCGAAGTACCAAAATCATTATTAGGAAATTCGGCTACTATTAATGTATGGGCTGAGACTAAGAAAAAACAATAATTTAATTTTAAAAAAAAGTACAAAATGAAAACAAATAAAATTTCAATCATCGCAATGTCATTCTTGTTTGCAGCAACAGTATTAGTAAGCTGCGACGATAAAACCGATACACCCACCGATTTTTCGGGAACTTATGTAATGCAAGACCAAATGGCACGACCAGCAATTAATACCGTATTTATTGCTTCGGGTGCTCCAAAAGATGCTTTCAACAGCACCGTTCCATCGGCTATGGGTGCGGCTTACAAATCGGTTTTCAAATCGAGACTGACGGCTTTGAATGCGGGATATACAACCAACTTGTTAGGTTTAGATGCAGATGCTTTTTCAGGTGTTTTAGCAACTGATGTTCTTGGTGTTGCAAAATCAGGACCAACTTCTTTCTATAATGGGACTCAAGTTTTAACAGGTAGAGCTTTGGCTGATGATGTAATTGATGTAGAATTAATATTAATTTTTGGAGGGCCAACAAATGCGATGAATCCTGGATTAACTTCGGATAATGTAGGCGCAAATGACAAAGCCTTTACCACTACATTCCCATACTTGGCTTCGGCTTGGTAAGATAAAAATAGAATTCAGGGTGTATCTTTTATACACCCTGATTTTTAACCCACAAAAAAACAAACAATGAAAACACTATCAATTGTACTGCTTGCATCATTGATGATGTTGAGTTGCAATCAAAAATCGAATACAGTTACTTCTCAAAAAGATTACAATCAATATTTAGAAATTACAGACAATAAATCGAAAACATTTATTGAGAGCGAGATTAATTTTTGGCAAAAGAAATTTAATGCCGCTCCCAATCAAATTAGCTATTTAAGCATTCTGGCTTCTAATTATTCCAAACTTTTTGAAAACACTGGCGACGTAAAATACTTATATAAAGCAGAAGAATTATTATTACAATCTAATGAAGCCTACAACTATTCAATGGTGGGAACGATTCGTTCATTGGCACGAAATTATATTTCACAACATCGTTTTGCGGAAGCTTTAGTATTGGCAAACAAAGCATTTGCCATTGGCGAAGGAATGAAAGAAACGCAGAAATTGCTTTTTGATGTGAATATGGAATTGGGCAATTATAAGCAAGCTGAACAAAACCTTGCTGCCATACACAACCCCACCGATTTTGATTATTTGATTAGAATATCCAAATGGAACGATCATTTGGGCGATATCAATACCGCCATATCAATGATGGAAAAAGCCAAAGAGGTGGCCATTGCAAATGAAAATAAATCCTTGAAAATATGGACATTTTCTAACCTTGGCGACTTGTACGGTCACGCCGGAAACGTTCAAAAATCGTATGATTATTATTTACAAACTTTAGCTCTAGACCCCAATAATTCCTACTCATTGAAAGGTATAGCTTGGATTGCGTTTTCGCACGAAAGAAATACCGCAGAAGCCAACCGAATAATAGACGCTATTTCCAAAGTGCACCATACACCCGATTTCTATTTACTAAAAGCAGAAATTGCCGAATATGAAAATAATACGGTCGTTAAAAATGAAAATTTGAAAGCCTATTTTCAAATGTTGAAAGCAATAAATTATGGTGCGATGTACAATAAATACAATGCCTTACTCTATGCCGATGATAAAAATACAGCTGCTAAAGCATTAGCAATTGCCAATATAGAAATCGCGAATAGACCCACACCAGATTCTTATGATTTGTTGGCCTGGTCGTATTACAATCTTGGCGATGCTAAAAAAGCATTGGAAATAGCCGAAAAATATGTGGTTGGAAAATCATTCGAGCCCAAGTTGAATTACCATGTGGCTGCTATTTATAAAGCCAATAACAAATTAGATAAAATAGTTCCAATTAAAGCCGAATTGCTAAATAGTATCTATGAACTAGGTCCAAATTTGGAGAAAAAGATAAATAATCTGTAATGAAGATCGTATTCATGCTTTGTTTTTCATTGACTGTATTTGCGGGATATGGACAAATTCAAAAAGGGATTGTAAAAGATGCTTTTGGCAATGGAATTGAAAATGCTTACATCGTCAATAAAAATTCTCAAGGTCACGCGCATTCCAATGAGTTTGGTAATTTTAGTATAGACAAATCAAAACCAGATGATGTGATAGAAATTTCGTCATTAGGATACAAAAAAGCGAGTTTCACTTTGAAAAATGAAGTCGGTGTTTTTGTACTAGAAAATGATGTTTACAGTTTAGATCAAGTGGTGATCCAACCTAAATTGAATGCAATGAATGCCATTTCTAAAATCGATTTACTTACAGCACCCGTAAATTCTTCGCAAGAAATATTGCGAAAAGTACCGGGATTATTCATTGGTCAACACGCAGGAGGAGGAAAGGCTGAACAAATTTTTCTTCGCGGTTTTGATATAGATCACGGAACGGATATCGCGATTAGCGTTGACGGTCTGCCAGTAAATATGGTGTCTCACGCACACGGACAAGGTTATGCGGATTTGCATTTTATAATACCAGAAACTATTGATAAAATTGATTTTGGCAAAGGAACTTATTATGCCAACAAGGGCGATTTTGCCACAGCCGGCTATGTGGGTTTCCAAACCAAAGAAGCAGTGGACAAAAATAGTATTAGTGTAGAAATGGGACAATTCAATACATTTAGAACCGTTGGAATTTTTAATTTATTGGAAAACAAAAAGAATCAAAACGCCTATTTTGCAACTGAATATGTATTGACAGATGGTCCATTTGATTCGTCACAAAATTTTAAAAGAATTAATTTGTTTGGAAAATACACAAGCATTTTGAGTAATAAGAGCAAGTTTTCAGTAATCGGTTCTCATTTTACTAGCAAATGGGATGCATCAGGACAAATTCCACAACGATTAATTGACAACGGAACCATTTCAAGATTTGGTTCAGTGGATGATACCGAAGGCGGAAATACGTCAAGAACCAATTTTAATATCGCTTATGCAAAGCCTATTGACGAGAACACTTTTATAAAATCGAATGTTTTTTATTCCAACTATCAGTTTGAATTGTATTCTAATTTTACTTTTTTCTTAAAAGATCCTATCAACGGCGACCAAATTCGTCAGAAAGAAAACAGAAACATTTATGGGTTGAACTCCGAAATGAATAAGAAAGTAATAATCAATGAAACTAACGCCTTATTTCAATTGGGATTTGGCTTTCGAGCCGATGAAACAACCGATACGGAATTGTCTCATACCCTGAATAGAAGTACAACATTAAACAGATTGAAGTTGGGCGATATCGACCAAACCAACATCTTTTCGTATTTGACTGCAGAATTTGAATTTGGCAAACTGAAAATAAATCCAGCCATTCGAATGGATTATTTCAAATTTAATTATCAGGATAAATTGGCAGCCAATTATGATACACAGACAGAGAACAAGGTCAAATTTTCTCCAAAACTGAATTTTATTTATTCGCAGAACGCTAATTTTCAGTTGTATTTAAAATCAGGATTGGGTTTCCATTCCAATGATACTAGAGTAGTGGTTGCTAATACTGGCAAGGAGATTCTTCCTACGGCAATTGGGACAGATTTTGGAATAATTTTCAAACCCTTTCCTCGATTGGTCATCAATGCGGCGGTTTGGAATTTGCAGTTGCAAGAAGAATTAGTGTACGTTGGCGATGCAGCAACAGTAGAAATATCTGGCAGAACAAAAAGGATGGGAATCGATTTTGGATTACGCTATCAAGTATCTGATTATCTATTTTTCGACACTGATTTGAATTATACTTATGCCAGAAGTATTGATGCGCCGCAAGGAGAAAATTACATTCCGTTAGCTCCCGATTTTACAGCAACGGCAGGAATAAACACTGCCAAATACGAAGGGTTTTCAGCAGGATTTCATTATCGCTATTTGAAATCACGTCCAGCAAACGAAGACAATTCTATTGTGGCTAAGGGCTATATGGTTTCAGATATTAATTTGAATTATGAATATGGTAATGTCACTTTTGGATTATCGGCTGAAAATATTTTTAATACAAAATGGAATGAAACACAATTTGCCACCGAATCACGTTTGCAAAATGAATCTCAAAGCAAAGAAGAAATTCATTTTACGCCTGGAATCCCCTTTCTTTTGAAAGGAAAAATTAGTTATAGATTTTAATTTGTTTTTTTTGTTTGATAGCAGCTATTTTATTGGATAGTTAAAATCTCTGTTATTATGTTTGGAGCTCAGTGGTTGCATAATCACTGAGTTTTTTTAATATTATAAAAATTTTAGGAATCGTTCTAGTATTTAAAAAATCAATTTAACTATTTTTATAAAAAAAATAAATCCGATGAAAAAAATCTTAATTATGGTAACTGCAAGCTTCTTTTTTTGGAGTTGCCAAGGTCAGAATAAACAAGCAAAAACCAATACAACTATGCCAAAACAAACGATTTATCAGTTTAAAGTCGAAGATTTATCAGGAAAAACATTCGATTTTGCGTCTTTGAAAGGCAAGAAAATAATGATTGTAAACACGGCATCCAAATGTGGATTGACGCCACAATACAAAGAATTAGAAGCTTTGTATAAAGAATATTCTTCAAAAGGTTTTGTAATTGTAGGCTTTCCAGCTAATAATTTTGCAGGACAAGAACCCGGCACAAGCCAAGAAATAGCTACTTTTTGCCAGCAAAATTATGGAGTAACCTTCCCGATGATGGGCAAAGTATCAGTAAAAGGAGCCGATATGTGTGCTGTTTATCAATTTTTGACTCAAGTCTCTAAAAATGGCGTTGAGGATTCGGAAGTGGGTTGGAATTTTCAAAAATATCTGATTAATGAAAAAGGCGAACTCGATAAGGTGATTTCTCCACGTACATCTCCTATGGATGCTGAAATTGTTAATTGGGTTAAAAGTTAGATTTCAGATTGCAGGTTTCAGAATTGAGATTTCAGTTTAAGAACATTATTTAACTTTTTATTAAAAAACGAAAATGTCTTGATTTTTCAGGCCGTTTTCGTTTTTTTTGCTAACTGCTAACTGCTAACTGCTAACTGCCGTCTGCCACCTGGCACCTGCTATCTAAATTTTCTCATTCATGAAAATATTCGCCACAGCTGCTTCATAGTTTCGGATGCTCTGCGCTTTTTTGATTTGTTTCAATACTTTGTGCGGATCCGAAAACGTAACTGAAAAATATTCCCATAAATGATACATCTTTAATAAAATATGGGTTTGTCCCGATAGAGATTCACTATAAATCGCATACAAAATGTCGTGAAATTCTCGGAACAATTCCATTTTATTTTTTGGATATTCAAGCGAATTATTTCTTATCATAGTGGGCAAAAATGGATCTGAGATCAATCCGCGTCCAATCATCCAATGGTCTATTGTTGGAAAACGTTGCTGCATTTCGTGAAATCTTTTCACCGAAGTGATATCGCCGTTGTAATACAGTTTGTGTTTGGTATTGTCGACACAAAGTTGAAAAGCATCCAAATTGACGCCGCCTTTGTACAATTGTTTGCCAATCCGGGCGTGAATGGCAATGTTTCTTAGAGGATATTTGTCCAAAATAGGTAAAACATCCAGGATTTCCTCTGCGGTTTCATAACCCAAACGCATTTTCATTGAAACAATAATGTCCGTTTCCGAATGTGCTCGATTGAGAATGTGATTGATTTGTTCCGTGTTTTTGATCAATCCAGAACCCATTCCAGACTTAGTTACCATTGGATAGGGGCAACCCAAATTCCAGTTCAATTCTTTGTAACCCAATTCTCGAACATATTTGGCGACAAATAAAAATTCTTCCGCATCGTTTGTAATCACTTGCGGAATTACTTCTAAATCCAAATTATTTTCGGGTAATAAATCCCGATGATAGGAAGCTTTGATTTCCAGCTTTCCATTCAAACGGATATAAGGCGAATAGAAAGTGTCAATGCCTCCAAAAATTTTGTTTTGTGCATTTCGAAAACGAAAATCGGTGAATCCTTGTAATGGTGAGGAAAGAAGGGTGAAGCTCATAAATTGTGGTAAAGCGACAAAGATAAGGGATTAGCTTGCAAAAATTGGATATTTACTAACTACACCAGGCTAATTAATCTGTGAAAATCTGTGGAATCTGTGTCCTATTTTTCATTCCACAATCAATTGCATAAAAACCGAATGTAGCCAACGGTCAAATTTATAACCCGATTCCTTGATTATTCCCACCGTTTTAAAACCAAATTTCTCGTGAAACTCCACGCTACTTTGATTTTCAGAATCGATAACGGCAATCATTGTATGAAGTTTTTGTTTTCGTGCCAATCCAATTAATTCTTGAAGTAACATTTTGCCAATGCCTTTGCCGTGAAAACTTTCATTAACATAAACCGAATGTTCTACCGTAAATTTGTATGCTTCTCGAAATCGAAACTCGCTATACATTCCAAAACCCACTGGTTGACCATTCAATTCTGCAACAATCACGGGAAAATTTTTATTTAATTTTTCCTCCAAAATATTTTGCTGTTGCTCATAACTTCTAATTTTATAGTCATATAAAGCAGTCGAATGTAAAATGTTGTAGTTGATGATGTCCAAAATCGCTTGCGTATCTTTCGTTTTGTATGGCCTAATTTTTATTTCCATTGATAAAATTATTTCTCTTCAAAAGTATGAAAAACTTGTTCCAATTGAAGTAATTCGATAGGCAAGTTGTAACTTTGCTGAGTCGAGGTTTTAAACAACTTTAAACTTTTAAACCTTAAACCTTTAAACATAACTTTAATGATTTATCCCAAAATTCCCCTTGCGCAAAGCGTTATCCAAATTTGTCTTGCCAAAGGAATCAAAAACATAGTAATTTCGCCAGGTTCAAGAAACGCTCCGTTAACTATTGGTTTTGTAAACAATCCCGAGTTCAATTGCTACAGTATTGCTGACGAGCGTTGCGCCGCTTTTTTTGCACTTGGAATTGCCCAACAAATTCAGAAACCAGTTGCGGTGGTTTGCACTTCGGGTTCCGCATTGTTGAATTATTATCCTGCTTTCGCCGAAGCATTTTACAGTCAAATTCCGCTAATTGTGATTTCGGCTGATAGACCACAAAGCAAGATTGACATTGGCGACGGCCAGACGATCCGTCAAGAAAACGTCTTCAAAAATCATTCGTTGTATAACGCCAATTTAACGGAAGAAGCAAGCGTTGAAAATGATTTAAAAATCAACAAAGCAATCAACAATGCTTTTGTCAAAAAAGGTCCAGTTCATATCAATGCACCCTTTGAAGAACCTTTGTATCAAACAGTTTCAGAATTGGATGTTGATACAACAATTTCGACTTTCAAAACATTGGAACCGAAGATATCGAATGAAGAATTAATCGAATACGCTACTATTTGGAACAAATCCAAAAAGAAATTAATTCTGGTTGGAGAAAATAAACCCAACGAAATTGACACTGAAATCATTGAATCGTTTGCTAAGGACGAATCGGTAATTGTAATGACGGAAACAACTTCTAATTTGCATCATCATTCATTTTTGAATAATATTGACACGATTATTACGCCATTTGCCGAGAAAGAATTTAAAGATTTGCAACCCGATATTCTGATTACTTTTGGCGGAATGGTGGTTTCCAAAAGAATAAAATCTTTTTTAAGAATCTATCAACCAACCCATCATTGGCACATTGATACATTGAGAGCGTATGACACTTATAGTTGTTTGAGCCAACATTTTAAAGTCAATGCCAATTTATTTTTCAAACAATTTTTGCCTTTTACCATTCCTATTAAGAGCAATTATTTTTCGACTTTTGATTCAATTGCAAAATTGCGAACCATAAAACATCAAGAGTATTTGGACAAGATTCCATTTTCGGATTTCAAGGCTTTCGAGAAAATAATACCATCTTTGCCAGAACATTCAATGTTGCATTTGAGCAATAGTTCTGCCATTCGATATGCGCAATTGTTCGACATAAAACCCTCAATTGAAGTTTTTTGTAATCGCGGAACTAGCGGAATCGATGGAAGCACTTCTACAGCAATTGGTGCGGCTGTCGCCAATGAACGACCAACGGTTTTAATAGCAGGCGATATTGGTTTTCTTTATGACAGCAACGCTTTGTGGAACCAATATACGCCCAAAAACTTCAAGATTATTCTTTTGAATAATGGTGGTGGTGGTATTTTTAGGATTTTACCAGGACATGAAGAAACGCCAGTTTTCAACACCTTTTTTGAAACTTCGCATTGTTTGACTGCTGAGCAATTAGCCAAAATGTATGGCTTTGAATACAGTATTGCCAGTACAGAATCTAGTTTAGAATCTAGTTTAAAAGCATTGTACAAGCAAAACGACAAACCTAGTATCTTAGAAGTTTTTACGCCAACCTTGGAAAACGACAAAATCTTGTTGCAGTATTTTAGGGAGTTGGTTTAACAATTTTGGTTTTTGGTGCCTTAGTCTATTTTAATATTGGTTAGTTTTAAGATTTTTTTTGAGTAACACGTATATTTACCACTGGTATATAAGTAGAACAGAATTGATGATGTAAAGATTATTATTGCTTTATTGATCTTTATAAATCAATTATTGCGGTATAATAATTATACAACAAAGTTAATCCTGAATGTCCTTTTTTCGGTTGTGCTCTCTTCTTCTCTTTCTCCGATTTTTTCTTCTTCTTATTGATTTTATTTTTTTTATAACCTGTCGGATAATTATAAATAAAATCCCAATAGTTATAAATAATAGAAGAATACCTAAACAAATTGTAACCAAATTATCAAAAAATTCATTAAGTCCTGTCATATTTATAAAAATTTGATGATTAACAACAGTCAAATATAAATAAAATAAATATTTTTTCAAATTTTGGCATAAATTTATAAATCAGATTGTTAAGAAGTAGCGCCTATGAATATTCATTTGTGTTCAATTAATTTGTTGAAATGATTTTCGCCGAAAAGTTTACAGTTTTTGAGTATTTCATCATTCAATATATAGCATTTGAAGATAAATTCTCTTACGGTTTTGCGTTGCCTTAATACAGAATTAAGCTGCTTGTTGGGAATTTTTACTATATAACTGGCAGTGATATTTGCGTCGAGTTTGTAATAAGTAGTTAGGTAGCTTTTATTTTCAAATACAGTTGTTGCCATTTTGGAACCAACTGCATTTTCATCAAGTTCGTCCGATTCAAAAATATTTTTTAAATGTTTACTTATTGAATGTAGGCAACTCCAAATTTTAATTTCCTTAGTAAACTCTTAATGGTGAAAATGTATTACTTTCACACAAATGCCTGTTGGTACTTTTTAAAAGATAGTTAGTTTATCTGCCGTTTTGTGCTGGAATAAAACAATTCGTGATAATTCGTGTCCTGAGCGTAGCGAATTTGTGGTAAAGTTTATATTGTAAAAATTTGTGACTTTTTGATACGGCAAAAAACTTCTTTGAAATCTCCGTACCTTTGCATTTTACAAATTAGAAGAAATAATGATTGAAATAGGAAAATACAACACGCTCACCATATTAAGAGATACTAAAGTCGGATTGTTTTTGGGAAATCCTGAAAAAGATCCCGAAGGAATTCACGACATATTGTTACCCAATAAATATGTGCCCAAAGAATGGGAAATAGGCGAGGAGATGATTGTTTTTGTATATTTAGATCACGAAGAACGCCCTGTGGCTACAACATTAGAACCTTATATTTTGTTGAATGAATTTGCACTTTTAAGGGTAAATTATGTCAATCAGGTCGGTGCTTTTATGGATTGGGGAATGGAAAAAGACATTCTCGTTCCATTTAAAGAGCAAGCTCGCCCAATGGAAAAAGGTAAACGCTATTTAGTGTATTTGTATTTGGATGAAAAAACCAAACGTTTGGTAGCTTCCAGCAAAACCAACCAGTTTTTGAAAAATGATAATCTAACTGTCGAAAAAGGCGAAGAAGTCGATTTAATCGTTTCTCACATCACCGAATTGGGAATTAATGTTATCATAAACGAGCAGCACAAAGGTTTGTTATATAAAGATGAGGTTTACGATGATGCCATCCGAACTGGAGACCGATTGCGAGGCTACATCAAAACCATTCGTCCTGACAATAAAATTGATGTTTCGCTCCAAATACAAGGTTATCAAAACATAGAACCCAATGCTGAAAAAATACTCGATGAATTGCGCGCCAGCCGAGGCTTTTTACGTTTAACGGACAATTCTCATCCCGAAGACATTAAGACTATCTTGAAAATGAGCAAGAAAACCTTCAAGAAAGCCATTGGTGCTTTGTATAAAGAAAAGCTTATCGAAATTAAGGAAGACGGCATTTATTTAGTAAAAGAATAACTTTTAATTGTTTTATAACATTAATTTAAAAATGGAAAAGTTAAATGACCAAGAAATTCAGAACAATATGGGGGCAATAGATTCGGCTTGGGTACTGAAAGACAGCTTCCTTCATCGCGAATTTCTTTTTAAAGATTTTGTTGAAGCGTTTTCTTTTATGACCGCTGTAGCTTTATGTGCTGAAAAGTCATCGCATCATCCCAATTGGAACAATGTTTATAACAAAGTGATTATTGATCTCAATACGCACGATGCCGGCGGAATTACAGCTAAAGATTTTGGTCTAGCCAAAGCAATAGATAAATTAATTTGAGAATATTCATGTTACAAGTGTTCCAGTATTAACTAATATTTTGAACTTAATTAAAGGAAAAAATAATTCTGTACCAATTAAATTTTAAAATTTTGTCGCAGTATCAAAATAAGCAATAGCATTCTAACACTGCTGATTTCCTCAATCTTGTTTGACTTTCCGTTTGTCCTATAGATCATTCCTGTACCAATAACAATTATCTATTTTGTCATTCGATTAACAGCAGAAAACGCATAAAAGGGAGCAAATAATTTCATTTTTTCCGCCTGTTGCTTTTGTTATATTCTTCCACGGCGAAATGAAAAGGCGAAGCACAATCGGTCTACCAACTGGTAGTATTTTTATTCATTATTCAGAAAGCACATCAAATTTATAAAGTGGCCATTCAAGAACTTATTTTAGGATTTTTATTTTGAGGTTAACTATTGAGTTAAAATCATAACTTTTATATAACACCTAAAAAAATGGAATTAGAAACTGAAATTTTAGATTTGCAAAAATTGATTGAAGAATATGATAAAGTATGTTATACTATTTATTGCTTTAGTAAGCAATTCTTTGACGGCACAAAAAATAATTTTTGCTGATGCTGCTTTTAAATCTATATTGCTAACATCTAGCAGTACAATTGCTGTTGCCCGAAATTTATCAGATGATTACTTTGCAATTGACAATAACAATAATGGTGAAATAGAAGTTCAGGAAGCTGCAGAAGTAGCCCATTTAGAAGTAAACGACGCATCAATTGGCTCTTTAGCTGGTATTGAAAATTTTACAAATCTTGTTTCTTTACAATGTAGTAACAATCAAATTAGTAATTTAAACATTGGTAGTTTAAAAAAATTAATTGATTTAAATTGCAATGGCAATGTACTTACAGCGCTTTCTATTACAGGCGCAAGCAGTCTTGAGAATTTGTATTGTCAATCGAATTTGTTGGAATCACTAGATGCTTCTAACTTAACCAATTTGATTGTTCTAGAATGTAGTCAGAACAAACTAAAATCATTGGTTTTAGTCGGATTAACTAAGCTTCAATCGTTAGTTTGCAGCGGGAATACTTTGACATCCTTGAATTTAAACGATTTGGCCAACCTTGTAACATTTGAATGCAGCAACAATAACATTACGACATTTGACTTTAGTAAAATAGTCAATATTGAAACACTGAGTTGCAGCTATAACCAATTGTCTACATTGGATGTTTCTACTTTAGTTGATCTCTATAATTTTGATTGTACAGATAATCAATTGGCAACCATAAACGTGGCTGGGCTGAGTAGGCTAAGCTATTTTAATTGCAGTAATAATGCTATTACTAATTTAAGCATTAATAGTTTGTTTTCCTTAAACAATTTGAATTGTAGAAATAACGATTTAAAATCGCTAAATGTTGCGGGTTTAGCAAAACTTAAAGTTTTGGATTGTTCAAGAAATCAAATCACCTCACTTGAACTTTTCGGATTAACTAGTTTGCAAACTTTATTTTGTACAGATAACCAATTAAAAGTACTAAATGCGAACAACCAGCCAGCATTTCAATCATTAGAGATGTCAAATAATTTGCTAATTGAACTGTCTATCAAAAACGGCAGTAATGAAGGTGAAGGATTTTTGGCGTTATCAGGAAATCCTACATTAAGATATATTTGTGCAGACGAAGCTGAAACTAATTATGTATTAGAACAAGTTGAAATGAATAATTATAGCAATGTGGAAGTAAATAGCTATTGTAGTTTTTTTATTGGTGGTTATACAAATATTATAGAAGGACAAAATAAACTTGATACAAACTCGAATGGATGTGACCAATTGGACAGCAATTTTCCTTATTTAAAACTGAATATTACCGATGATTCATCTACAACGGTTACCATTGTTCCAGATCAGTCGGGTGCTTACTCTTATGGCGTAAAGGCTGGCTCTTATACCATAACACCCATATTAGAAAATCCAAATTATTATACTATCTCGCCTGCAACTGCTTCAGTCGTTTTTAATAATGTTTATAGTCCTTTTTCGGCTGATTTTTGTATCAGCACTAAGGGTACTTTTAGAGATTTAGAAGTTATTATTTTACCGTTAGATAGTCCACAAAGTAATTTGGAAAGCAAATACAAAATAATTTTTAAAAATAAGGGTACTGTAGCACAATCTGGTGCTGTAAAATTAATGTTTGACGCTACTGCTTTAAATCTAATTGCAGCGAATCCAGATATTACTTCTCAAAGTGCTGGTGTTTTGAATTGGAATTTCACGAATTTGCTTCCGCAGGAAACCCAATCAATACTTGTTAGCTTTAAAGTAAATTCAGTTGTAAAAGCTGGTTATTCTTTGAATTACAGCGTGAACATTACAAATACTACAGATGCAACACCATTTGATAATAATCATGAATTAAGACAGACCGTTGTAAATTCACCAATTTCCAATTCAAAAATTTGTTTGCAAGGCAATTCTATTTCGACTTCAAAAGTGGGCGATTATTTGTATTATGTGGTTCGTTTTGAGAACACTGGAAATTCCGCAGTAACAAGTTTAGTTGTAAAAGACCTTATAGATATTTCAAAATTTGATATTAGCACACTAGTTCCTATTGATGGAAGTCAAACTTTCTCCACAATAATTTCAAATAATGCAACGGTAGAATTTATTTTTGAAAACATTAATTTGTCATTTGATAATGGCAATAACATTGGTTATGTGGTATTTAAAATTAAGACATTGGCTAATTTAGAAAATGATGCCGTGATAACAAATGTAGCCAATATTTACTTTGATTACAACGAGCCGATTCTTACAAATACCGCTTCAACGAGTGTTCAAAATTTAAAGATTCAAGATAATTTATTGTATGAACCAGTAATTGTTTATCCAAACCCTGTGAAAAACATATTAAACATTCAAGATAATAACCAAATTGTAATTAGTTCTATAAATATATACAATTTACTTGGTCAGTTGGTTCAAACCCAATTTAATTCTGATGGAAGCATAAAATCAATAGATGTTTCTACACTCAAAAAAGGCTTGTATTTCATAAGAATAAATGCAGAATCAGGAAGTACAATATCTAAATTTTTAAAGGAATAGTTTTTATGCTGAACGGCAAAATCCAATCGATAAATGTGTTGTTTTGTTTAACGTTTTATGATAATTTTAATAAGCAAATACTAAGATTTTAATTGAGATGCAATAACGATGGTTTAAAGTTAGTATTTTTCATTACCAATTAAAAAATTGATATTTTTTACTTTTAAGCAAGTATTTAAAAGCGATGATTGAAAGCAAAATAAGCACAAATTTCAAAGATTAGACAGATTTTGTATGTAAAAAACGCATTGATTGTTATTGATTTTAAGATTACTAAAAAATAAATAAATGTACTTCACAAAAATTCGACAAAAAATCTGTTTAATCAATAAAATCTGTTTCGATTTTTTTTTATTTCTTAATAGTTACTTGATATTTAGTATTTTCAGTAACCAAATAATTTTTTTTTCAATAATTTATTACATTTGTATATACTAGATTACCTAAATAACCAACTAAACAAAACACAAAAATGACTAATTATTACATCAATCTGTCTGAAAGAATTTTAGCACAAGCAAAATTGGGCGAAGATTCTACATCACTTAGAAAGGAGTTGTATTATATGAGAATGAACGGTATTGAAAGTAAACTCGATACTGACGAATTAAAGACTCATTTTTGGGTAAATATTTATGATGCATACCTCTTAATTATGATAAGTGAAAATGTTGACCCTAAGAAAGTTTTTAAATTAAAGCGCATCAAATTTTCACATTGTCTGCTCTCATTAAATGATATAGAATATGGAATTCTTAGAAAAAAGAAATTCAACCTATTGTTCAAAAACTTTTACAATCCATTTTATCCGGCGTTTATCAATAGATTAGCCGTTGAAAATGTAGATAACGTAAGGCATATTAACTTAGACAAAAGCATTCTTGAAACAGCAACCACAAGAAAATCCTAAAATTATACTGATGTGCCGCAAATTCTAAAACAAAAATATATTTTACAATATAAAAAATATATCTTTACATCTTAATATTTGCGAAATAGATTTGCTGATGATTGCGGTTCATGCAGCTATTTTAATTTTCAACTTAAAAACTGTAATTTTACAGTCAATTAACATCTAAATCAGCTGTTGATTTTTTTAGTTTTTAATATAGTTTATTGGATTTTTTTGCAAAACCTGTACTATTGATAATGCAATTAAGTTCAAATCGGCCCAAATAATAATATACTACAATGCACATAATACAAACTAGATTTATTGCGCTTTTTTTCGGGATTTTGCTTTTTAGCTCTTGTGCTTTAAAAAAAGATGTATTGTATTTTAATGACATTAATAATGAGGAAAATGACAAAACTGTTTTATCCGAAAGTAAAATTCAAGTAGATGATATCTTAAGCATAATAATATCATCAAGCTCAACTGATTTAGCTTCTATATATAATATTAGTCAGTCAAGTTCTGCTATTAATAATGGTTATTTAGTTACTTTGAACGGTACAATTAATTTGCCAATTTTAGGAAAAATTAAAGCAGAAAATTTGACGGCGGCAGAGCTAGAGTTATTTTTAGTAAATAAATTAATTGGTGAAAAACATTTGCTAAACCCAACAGTAACAGTTCGTTTGTTAAATGCCAAGTTTACCATTCTAGGTGAAGTTAAAAATCCTGGTACATATACTTTTAATGAGCAAAATATTAGCTTACTTCAGGCTTTAGGCTATGCTGGAGATTTAACAATTAATGGTAAACGCAAAGATATTCTAATCATTCGCGAAGAAGACCATAAAAGGACTTATGTTACTATTGACTTAACATCAAAAAAATGGTTTCAATCGCCATATTATTACATAAAATCCAATGATGTAATTTATGTCAACCCTAATGGACCAAAAGTTACCTCAGCAGGATATCTTTCTAATTTGAATGGCTTATTAGCGATTGTTTCAATTGCATTAACATCAATTTTTTTATTAACAAGATAAGTACTCCCATTGGAAAGCAAAAAGAATAATTTCAATCTTACTCAAGAAATTTTAAAGTACCTCTACTATTGGAAATGGATTGTCTTGTCCGTAACAATTGCGGTAGTTGTTAGTTTTTTTTACCTAAGATATGCCACTGATGTTTATCAAACTAATGCAAAAATAAAGATTCTTGATAATTCAAATACCGCTTTTAAATTACCAACCGATAATGTTTCCATTTTTGGAAACGATAACATTAGCAAAGGAAATGAAATAGTAATGATGAAATCCTATCGAATCATTGCTGAAGTGGTGGATAGTTTAGATCTAACTACAGTGGTTCATGGTGTAGGAAGACTCAAATCAGTCGAGCTGTGGAAAGATGCTCCTTTTACTGTTATCTGGGCGACAGAAATTGATTCCTTGATTTCGAAACAAACCTCATTTCGAATTGTTTTGACAAAAAACGGTTATCAAATTAAAGGAAATAATAAAGTATTTAAATTTGGCGAAACAAATTTTAATACCGCAGTGCCATTCAAAATAGTTCTAAAAGATGTAGATTTTTTAAATAACGCTGTCGGTAGTGAATATCAGATATACCTCAAAACCAAGAAAAGTGTAATCGAATCTATTTCAAATAGAATAGTTATTG
This sequence comes from Flavobacterium psychrophilum, assembly GCA_945878515.1. Taxonomy (GTDB): domain Bacteria; phylum Bacteroidota; class Bacteroidia; order Flavobacteriales; family Flavobacteriaceae; genus Flavobacterium; species Flavobacterium psychrophilum_I. The sequence continues at coordinate 34,291 of CAMCTL010000002.1, forward strand.
ATTATGTTGCAAAACAAAGTGACATTCTAAGTCTTACAATGACTGGCTATAATAAGGAAAAAATTAGCGATATTGTTAATACACTGATCGAAGTTTTTAATCAAGATGGAATTCATGATAGACAACTTGTTTCAAAAAAAACCATTGAGTTTGTCGATGAAAGATTTAAATTTCTTTTTAGCGAATTAGACTCTATCGAAACGTCAAAAGCAAACTATAAAAAGGAAAGAGGAATTAGTTACTTAGAATCGGATGCAAGTGTTTTAATGCAAAACAATTATGAATCGAAGTCTAAAGTATTGTTTTCGGATGCGCAAATAGTCTTAGCGAAGTTAATGTTAGATGCTTTAAATAAGAATAAAGGGCTAGAATTATTGCCATCAAATATTGGTATTGAAAATGGAGAAGTAAACGGATTAATTACAAATTATAATGAGCAGATTTTAAAGCGAAACAAGCTTATTCTTGCTGGAGGAGGAGAGTCGAATCCAATTGTCAAAGAGATTACAGCACTTGCTTTGCAAATAAAAAATAACCTTAGGGCATCTATAATTGGCTATCAAAATGTATTACAATTAAACAAAGAAGAGTCTAATAAAATCAATAATCTGGAAAAGCAGAGCTACAGCACTGTTCCTTTTAATGAAAAAGGTTTGCATTCCATTCAAAGACAACAGTCAATAAAGGAGTCACTATATGTTTTATTGTTGCAAAAAAGGGAAGAGGCTGCCATAAATTTAGCCATTACTAATCCTTCGATCAAAATAGTAGATTATGCTATTTTTTCAACTTCTCCTATTTCTCCTGAGCGAAACGTATTTTTAATTGCAGCAGTTTTGCTCGGACTAATATTTCCATTAATTATTATCTACTTCTATTATTTATTTGATAATAAAATCAATAATAAAGAAGACTTGGAATTTTTATTACCTGATGTGCCGGTTATTGCCGAGATTCCGTTTATTGAAAACGAAAATAAGACAATTCGGTTTTTAGACAGGTCTATTTTATCGGAATCATTCAGAATACTTAGGAATAATATCAATTATATTGCTCCAAAAAAGGATAAAGGCTCGATTCTATTTGTCACCTCGACAATAAAAGGTGAAGGCAAAACTTTTGTATCTTTGAATTTAGCGATAACACTTTCTACACTTGGAAAAAAAATAATATTAATTGGTGCAGATCTTAGAAACCCGCAACTTCATAGAAAATTAGATTTAGAGAGACCAAATCTTAAAGGTATTACTAATTATTTAATTGATAGTAATGTAAATATTGAGGATTTAAAAGCAAAACATCTAAAAGACACTAACTTAAATTTTGATATTATTTTTTCAGGTAATATTCCTCCTAATCCTGCTGAATTATTATCAAATGGTCGATTTGAATTATTATTGAATGAAATAAAAAATGATTACGATTATGTAATTGTAGATACTGCTCCAACTTTATTAGTTGCTGATACAACGCTCATTACGCATCTTGCCGACACCGTTTTGTATGTAACACGAGCAAATTTTACAGAAAAGAAATTACTAAAATTTGTTGGTAATTTAAAGAAATTAAATACAATTCGAAATATGGGTATTATTTTGAATAATGTGGGTCAAAATAAAGGATATGGATATGAAAATGATCTCATTGCCAAAACAACTTTTAAATATAAAGTTTACAAATGGTTTAGAAATATTTTCAAAACAAAGTAATTCGTAATTAAAGATTATGGTAGCTGATTTTTTGTGTAGAGAATTGCAGTTGCTAAATCACTAGAAAGAATTTAAGTTACTATATTCGTCGCTTTTTTTGATTACTTTTTTCTTAGTAAGGCTATTTTCTATTGTGGTTTGCGTTTCAAAAGAGGTATTATATTTAATAATTCTGCCAGGATTACCAATAACTGTAGCACCATCAGGAATATCATTGATAACAACAGTACCAGCACCAATTGTGCACCATTTGCCAATTTTTATTCCTGGAATAACAATTGCCCCTGAACCGACATGAGTTCCGATTCCAATTTTTACATTACCTGACAATGTCACTTTTGGCGAAATATGTACAAAATCTTCAATATTGCAATCGTGCTCAATGAGCGCGCCAGTATTTACTATTACATGATTTCCAATGGTCGCATCTGAATTTATTATTGCATAAAGCATAACAACAGTACCTGCTCCTACAGTTGCAGATGGCGATACAAAAGCAGTTTTATGTACACTGGAGAAAAAATTGAATTCATTAAATCTTGAGCTAATTTTTTTTCTTGTAATATTGTTACCTATTGCAATTATTAGAGAAATGTTTTCTGATGCTTGGGGTAAAAAGGTAGAATTTATTATTGGAATCTCATTAAAATAATTCAATTTAGGCTCGTCGTCAACCATTGCCTCAATTTTGCATTGATTGTTGGTAATTAACTCTGAAACTACTTTGCCATGCCCGCTAGCTCCAAAAATATATATCTTAGTATTTTCCATGAAAAGGTTCAATTGAAATATTATTTATAGGGTTGATGTTTTTGCTGTGAATCACATTAATGATTGTTTTTAATATAATTTTGCAATCTAAAATGAAGGATATATTGTCTGCATACCAAACATCATAGTTGAATTTGGTTTCCCAATCAATTGCATTTCTTCCATTTATCTGCGCCCATCCTGTTATGCCTGGTTTTACTTCATGGCGCCTATTTTGGAAATCAGAATATAAATTTAAATATTCAGGCAAAAGGGGTCTTGGGCCTACAATGCTCATTTCTCCTTTTAGTACATTGATCAATTGTGGCAGCTCATCAATCGAAGTCTTACGAATCCACTTGCCGATAGGGGTCAATCGTTCCTTGTCGGGCAATAGTTTTCCGCCGCTGTTTTTTTTATCGTTCATTGTTTTTAACTTAATTATGGTAAAAATTTTACCTCCGATTCCGGGACGTTTCTGAAGGAAAAAAACACTTTCTTTTTCAGATATAAAAAGAAATAATACAACAATACTCACTATTGGAATAACGGTTATAATTCCTAAGAATGCAAAACTAAAATCAAAAAACGGTTTAATATACTTTTTATACATTTTTCAACTTAGTTTTTCTTGATATTTGACATCTTCACGTCTATATTCTTCCAAAATCGCCTCCCAAACTGCTTTTTGTTCATATCTTGAAGTAATCATTTTTCTTGTATTGGATTGCAGATCAGTATAAAAATCATTATTCTCAACTATTGTCCGAACTGCTTTTTCAATTGCCTTAGTATTTTTTACGGGAATAATAATTCCGTTTTTACCGTCAGTAATAATTTCATTACATCCATTAATATTAGTAACAATTGATGGTAAACCCATTGCTCCTGCTTGCAGAACGACATTAGGAAATCCTTCTCGGTAACTTGCAAAAATTAGCGCTTTACTAACAGCTAAATAAGGTCTAATGTCATCTTGATAGCCTACAAAAAGTATGTTTTTGTTATTATTAATCTCTTCTTGCGTTTGATTTTCAAGAGGGTCTAATTCTTGTTCTGGCATTCCTACAAGAATCAATTTTATTTTTGCGTTTTGCTCTATTACTTTTTTAAAAGCTTGAACTACTTCATTAATTCCTTTATCTCCGACTAAACGTCCCACAAATATAAAAACAAAATCTTGTGCAATAATTCCCAACTCCTTTTTTATTGATTGTTTTTCGCACACTGAAACTTGATCTGTAGAGAAGTGTGCAGTATTAATACCGTTGGAGGTGCCATTGCCAATTACTTTCATTTTTTTAGGTTCAATAAATTTATTTTCTAAAATAAAATTATATAACCCAGTGGAGTTTGGATAAACCTTCGTTGCACACTGATACGTAAGTTTTTCAACTTTTTCTAAGAGAAAGCGCTTGAAGCCACTAGTTTCCATTAAAGGTAAGCCTGCAACAGTATGTAATCTTATTGGAACTCCTGCACATTTTGATGCAATCATGGCTAGAATTCCAGCCTTTGGAGTGTGCGAATGTACAATTAGGGGTTTCTCCTTTCTTAAGAATAAAAATATTTTGAAAACGGCTAATAAATCTTTTATCGGAGTAATTTTTCTAGACATTTCAATTGGAAAAGTTTTTACGTTTTCTCTAAGTCCAATTTTTTTTAAATATTCATGATCTGACGATACTGCAATTACTTCATAAAAGTTATTCATGTATTGCAGTTGCCCAGATAACAACTTGTCTAATGATAGCGGAATTGTTGTGATTCGGATTAGTTTATTTTCAATTGGTTTCATTCCAGTATAAAGTTGTTTTTCAAGAAATTACATTATATACTTCAATAAGCAAATATTGTGTTTTAACTTGAACTATCAGATTATTTTTTGCAATAAATAAAATTAATGCTATAAATTGAGTTTTCAACATTTAAGGTAGTATTCTTTACAATAATTTAAAACAAGAAGCATGATCCGATTAAAAAAAATATTTAATAGTTAGAAATCAATTAGAATTACGTTTCTGATTCCTGTGACTGCCAATAGGAGAAATGCCAAAAAATATAAATTAGTAGTCCTGGTAAGAACATATTTCTCATTCGAATCATTATGCCAATATTTCCTAATGTTTGAGAAAATGCAATCGTTCCAATGATTAAAAAAAAGACCATTCCTTGAATCACAAAAGGGGCACTTCTAAAAGTTTGTAAAGGATTATTTTTAAGTACAATAAAAGACAAAATTAATAATAATAAATTTTCTAAAGAGGCTAAAAGTGAAGGAATACCATTTATGTCAAAAAAGAAAGGACGGTATAGAAACGTAAAAATCTTTACCGGAAAGGGGTAAGTAGAAATATCGACAGCTGAGCTTGTGTGCGATCTACTTAATAACGCAGCTTTTGATTCGGAGAATTCGTTAAAACTTTCTACGGTGCCTTCTTCAATTTTTGCAAACTCCATAACCTTTGGTAAAATAGCTATCGCAATGCTGATCATGATTCCAAAAAAAAGTAAGCGTTGTATAATTGGTATGTGTTTTCCCGAAAAATAGGCTATTCCAAATCCTAATAGCATAAATAATGTCATGTGAGGTCTAATAAAATAAGCTAGGATTAAGCCCAAAATAATCATCGGTAATCGTTTCAAAGGTTGCATTAAACCATAGGTAAAAATTGCAATACAAAAAAATAATAAAGTGTCTTTGCCTACCGCGCAACTCCAAAAATGTAAATTGGGCAAGAAAAATAGGAATGGAAATAAATAATACCCTCTGTATTCTGGATTATTTGGAATTAATTCTATTGCAATTACATAAAAATAGGTCAAGCCTATAAATCCTATTATACTATAAAGCATTGTGCCAGTAAAATAAGATAAATCTAATATGTTTGATGGATAGTAATTTAAAGCATAAATAAAATACGTGCCTTGATTTTGGGTTAATGAGTAAACAAAATCCGAATAAGTCATAAATTTTGCCTGTCTCCAATAGCCAATTGCATCACCTTGTACAAAAAAACAAAAGTAAGTGCCAAAAAGTACATGAAAAACAAATAATCTTTTTAAGGTATTCAAATTTTCTTCTGAAAGTTTTGTTGCAAAACTTTGAATAAATAAATAACCTAGTAAAAAAATTATTGCTACAACAATGAAATCCATATTTTAATTTACCAATTTTGACTTAATCTTCATCATTACCTTTTTTTCAAAAATCAAATAGTATAGATACCCAACTACACTTGAAAGAATTAAGACAACAGCAATTGCTATTAATAAACTTGCATTTGAACTGATTTTTGGATACATGCGAATCACAATCATCTGCAAAGGGTTGTGAACTAAATATATAGAATATGTTGCATTTCCTATCAACATTAATATTCGATTAGATTTAATTTTGAAATTATAATTATCGATGGCAATGTATAAAATTATAAATATTCCTAATGCAAACAGCAAATTTAAATCAAATTTAAAGAAATTCAATTTGTTTAAACTGTAATAAAAGAAGGAGGACATAATCACAGTTAGGGGTAAAATTCCTAAAATTAAAGGTAGTTTCAGTTTTCTTATAACACATAACGCAAGACAATAGCCAAAAATAAATTCGACGTTATAAGGTGAAAAAAGAGTGCTAAAAATAGGAATTTTAAAAAATTGAAAAGTTGATAGTGGAGAGTAGGTAAAGATGATTATGGAAATGAACCAAACCAAAACAAACCCATTCCATAGTTTTTTTGATACAAAAGAAATGGAAAACAAAAGGTAAAATAACAATTCGAAAGACAATGTCCACGCTACAGATAAAGCGGGATTTCCTGCCGGAATTAATGTCAATGAGGTTAGAATGCTCATATCTCTACTACCATTGGAAAATGCTGGTAATAGTTGATAAAGAACCAACATAAAAATACCAATTGGAAGATAAGGAACATAAATTCTTATGAGTCTATTTTGAATATAGCGCTTAAAAGAATCAGGTTCGTCATACTTAAAAGAAGCAGAATAGGTTATTATAAATCCTGATAATACAAAAAAGAAATCAACCCCAAATTTCCCTATAGAACCTATATAATTTAGAAATGGATAATTGATCTCGTGATAGTATTGTATTGATTTAATGCTATGATGTAGCACAACCATCAATGCTGCTATTCCTCTAAATATTTGTAAAATATCAAGATATTTGGTTTTAGGATTGCTATTCATTTACTAACGCTGATAATATAACTGTATGTTTTTTTTGAATACTATAATCCGATACTACTTTTATTCTTCCCTCGTCTCCAAATTCTTTTCTTAAAACACTATCTTCTATTAATAAGTATAATTTTTCCAACCATTGTGCTTCGGTCTCTACTAAAAAACCATTAACTCCATCATCAACAACTTCTTTATTCATCCCGACTGCCGAAGCAACAACAGGCAAGCCGCAGCCCATATATTGTATTAGTTTGTAAGCACATTTTCCCAATTCCCAAAGACTATTTTCTAGCGGCATAATTCCTATATCAAATTTTGTTATCAATGAAACTTCAGATTCTTCGGTCCATTTCAAATATTTTACTTGGTCTCCCAATCCTAAATCTTCGGTAGCACCAACAATATGCAATTCGACATTTGGATTTTTAAGCAATTTTGAAAAAACGGAACGATGGTTTTTGACATATTTAAAAGTTGATGGCGAACCAATCCAACCAATAATTACTTTGGAACTATCGTAATTGATCTTAGACAGATATAAATCTACATCGATTACCGTTGGAAGTATAACAATTTTTTTGGCGTGAGAAAGTCTAGCGCGTTCAGCCAAGTAACTATTGCCTGCCACTACGCAACCACTGTATTTCATCACATTGTTGATTTTGTTTTTTAGAAAAAATGAAATTAATTTTGAATGGCTTAAATCATAATTATGAAAAATGGCATCGTCATAGTCAACAATGTATTTTACTTTCAATAAATACAATATCTTTTCAAACCAACTAAAAAAATAGGGAAAAAGCTCTTTCTCGATAACAATTCTATCGTATTTATAAATTGAAAATAGTATATAAAATCGCTTAAAATAAAATTGGATTAGTTTTGGTTTTCTAATTTTTTTACCTGAATATAAATTAATTAGATAATCTTCATCAAAAAAAGGACTTACCGTAACTGAAATTCCTTTGGCTTCCAAAAAAGGAAAATATTGGTAGCTTCGCAACCGGCTACTAGCACCATTTCGGCTGTATTTAGTTAGATAAAGAACTTTCATATTAATTTTTGGTTTTACTAAAAAAGCAAATTTTTGCACTACGAATTCTTATGGATTACTTTTATATATTGCTCAAAAATTAAATCATCAGAAAACAAACTGGCACTTTTTTTTGAAATTTCATCTTTAGAAAGTGTAACAGAATGATGTAGTGCATGCCACATGATATTTGCTAAAGCTTCAGAATTTTTATAGTCGCACAACCATCCATTTGCCCCATTTGTAATAACTTCGGCATTTCCTCCCGGACAATTTGTGGCAATTACGGGTTTTCCAAGACATAAAGATTCTATAATTACGTTTGAAAAACCTTCATAAAGAGAAGATGAAATCAAATATTTAGAATTTTCTATGTAGGAATAAGGATTGGATTTATGCCCTAATAAAAACACATTTTTTTCTAATTCAAGTGTTTGAATTAAATCAGCTAATTTTTTCTGTAAATCTCCTTGGCCCAAAATCACTACTGAAAAATCTCCCGTTTTATTTTTTAATAGTGCACAAGCGCTAATAAGATTTTCGTAATCTTTTTGAGCATTAAGCCTTCCAACAGCTACAAAAGTATAGTTGTCGGAGTTGCTGTCTTGCGCTAATTTCTTTATATGATCAATCTGTACTGGATTATAAATAACCGAATATTGTTTTGGTGTAACTTTGGTTTGTTCGATATAATCTTTGGCCATATAATGGCATTGAAAAATAACATGGTTAGACATTTTAGCAATAATCTTATTGGCAAAAATGTAAAAAAAACGTTTTACAGGATTTTTAAATAATAATTTTTCTGCGCCAATGGTGTTGCCTATTCTGTTTATAAAAATTGTTTTTTTAGATACCAACGGTCTTGCTAAACTTGTGGTTAGACTTGCTCCTAAACTGGCAAAAACTATTTTGGGTTGATGTAGTTTGCAAAATGAAATAAAAGACAAAACCGATTTAGATGCTCCATTAGTTCTTAATTCGTATATTTTAATAGAAGTTGGGACTTCATTTAATAATGGCCCTTGCTTTTTAAATAATAGCAACACTAGCTCTTGGTTCTTGAATTTATCATGATAACTAACTAATAAATTAAGCATCACACGTTCAGCACCTCCAGCTCTTAGATCGGGAAGAAAAAATACAATCATGATTTGTTAGTTTCTAGGAACTTTAGCATCATTGCTATGGTGTTGTATTGCCCTTTATAAGGATTATCGTTAATCCCATTCCAAATTTTAGAATAGTCCAAAAACTGCCAAAGATCGCTTTTTTCATGCTCTGAAATATACTCTTTAGAAATAGAATTTATGGTATTTGAAAATTTATTTCTGAGCTCCGTATTTGTATCACCGTTGTTTAATTTCCAGATAATTTTAGGTAGGTAAGGAGCGATATAATTTAGTGTTTTTTGAAAAACATTTTTTCCAAATTCGTTTTTAGCTGTCAATATTGGGGCATAAGGCACTTGTCCTTCCGTTAGCGAATGATACAACCGGTAATGTATTCCTTCTTTTAGCGTTCTTTGCAATTGATTTTTACTTGCTGTAAATACCGTTTGATTGAATGATTCTATGGCAAAAGGCGCAAATATATCTTTATTGGTATTCTGATTTTGTGAATACCCAACGCCTTGTTCGCCACGAAATCTTTCCAAATGAAAAAAAGCTGAGCCTAATAGTTGGAGGTAATTTTCTTTAGTTTCAAAAACAGTATATTTTTCTAAGAAGTATTTTTCTAATTTTAAGGCTAATTTTGTGCTTTTTTCTATTGAAACTAATGGATGAGAAACCAGCATTAGAGAATATGATTTTATGAAACTTTTAAAATCTTTAATTTCTAATCTATTGAGTTGTTTTTCTCCAAATTCCCAATCGGTATCTGCACCGTTTCCGCCCAGGCTTACCTTAAAGGAATCTTGTGTTTGAAAAAAATCAGCTATCGAATCGTTTAAAACTTTAGTAAACGCATCACCTTCAGAATCTTTAAATTTATTTAAAACAGGTTTAAAACCAGCAGTTTTTGTATTTAATTTGAAAGTTTTATGGGCGACTTTAAATTGCTTGCTTAAGTAGGAAGCTATCCATAAATCAAGGTTTCCAGCTCTATTATAAGTAAAGGTTTCTAAACTTTTTCCCTGAGTATTATAGAAGAAACTCAACATTAATCGACCGTCAAAACCACCTGAGAGACCAATTGCTGTTTTGTGAAAATTACGTAAATATTGGCCAGCAATTTTAAATTCTGCTGTGGTTTTTCTTAAATTCTCTTCAAATGCTGCTTTAGGATTTAGTAATTCATTTATGGATTTATAATTTGATATTTCTAAAACACCATTTTCTATTTGTAATTGTCCGTATTCTGGAAGTGTTTTTACACCTTCAAAAAGTGTGTTATAACCCGGGAAAACGCCAAAACGGGAAGTTAAAAAATCAGTAACTATTTGTTCAGTATCGGGTCTTAATTCTTCTGTTGCTTCTAAAAGTTTCAAATAATTACTAACATATATATCATTTCCTTTTTGGAAATAAAATACTTTATGAAATCCGAAATTGTCGGTTTTGCAAACAAATGAATTGGAATTTAAAGTAAAAAGACAAAACTGGCCATTGTATAATGTGGGTTGATTACAATTTAGGTTTTCTACCGTTCTATAATCAATATGTACATCATTTTTACCAATTACTAAACCTGAATAGCCACGAAGACTGCTGTCTGAACCTTCGATATATTTTTTTTGAGATTTTTCAAATGTAGTTTTAATAGACACTAGCTGAAAATTTCCTATTTTTTTTTCGTCAAAAGTATGTTCTTGAAGTTGGTCGATAGCTTCCGTAACTTGAACTGCTTTAGCACCAAAGTCGGATGAAAATCCTGATGTACTGTGTTTTAAAATCCAAATATGCATATTTGTAATAGTTCTTTGTTGAAACTAGAGTGTACTTATATCCCAAATGGCCATGGATTTATCTTGATATTTGCCATTTGCCTCGGTACAGTTTTCATTAATAACCAATAATGGTTTTGGAAAATTAAATGGCTTTTTTTCAAGATTTATTTTTCGCCAATTGCCCATTAAAATATCAATGTTTTGATTGCAATTTGTAAATGTAGTGGTCATTAGATATTTACAACCTGAGGATTTAATGTTTTTTATAGCTTTTGTAATTTCAGAAAATGGCAAATGTACTAGACAATCGCGCACAAAGATAATATCGTGTTGCGGTAAAGGATCTTGAATTAAATCTAGAACTTCGAAGCTAACATTTTCTCTATCTTTAAACTTTTCGATGTTTTTTTCAATCAAATCTTTTACAATATCGGCTCCAGTATATTTTATTTTATTCATATTTACTTCCTTCATCCAATTATAATCGCCACAAGGAATATCCAGAAAAGAGTTGATATTTTTTGCTATCAATATTTTTTCAATTTCTGAGATTAGATTTTTTGTTTGATTGATTTCAGATCCAAAACCTGAAATGCTTTCGGCGCTTCCCCAACGATTGGTGTCATAGATTTGATTAAAGACAGATTTAGTATCTTTTGTTCGAGATTGAGCTATTTGCTTTATTCTCCAATTGAGTAGCCATGTTGGCAACATCTTCTTAATTTTTTGTCTCATGGTTCAGTTGTGTGATGTTGAGTTTGTTTTTGTAAAAATTTTTATTTTAGAGGTCTGATTCAAAATCTACTCAGAATGCGTTGAAGGACATTCGGTTTATACTCTATGTAGGGTTTCCAAGTTATAAAATCTAAGGTTTTGGTGTTTTTCTTACTGTCCTTTAATTGATTAAAAACGGTTGAATATTGGACTAGTATTTCGTCTAAATTAAAGCGATTTTGAACAGTTGTACAAGCCTCGTTTTTTATCTGATTTAATAGTAATCTATTATTATTCATGTTGTTAATTATTTCAACATAGGTCTCTACTTTATTTTTGGGAACAATAAATCCATCTTTTTCATGGCTTATTATAAAGTCAGTTATTCCTTTTAAATGATTGGCAATTGGAACAACGCCATGTTGCATGCATTCGATAAGTGTTAGCCCAAAACCCTCTGTAGTTGAAGGGAATAATTGTATATCCCAAAGGCTAATTATTTGATCGATATCTTGTCTTTCTATAATTCCGTAATCTTTATAAGTGATTTTGTATTTTTGTAATGCAGTTATAAACTCGGCTTTGTCTTCTCCATCGCCCACAAGTTCGAAATGAAATTCTATCTTTAATTTTTTTAAAATTTCAGGTATTAATAATATATTCTTGTGGCCTTGATGCATTCTTCCCAAAAATCCTATTCGTAAAGGTTCGGTCAGATTCTGCCTAATTTCAGTATTTTGTATTTTGACTCCGTGCGGAATTAAAAGTGTTTTTTGATTGAAAAATTCTGAATCAACTCTCTTTTTAATTTCTTGTATTTGTTTTGAGGATATACAAATTATTTTATCCAGATAAACAATATGTGTAATAACCGATTTATAAACCCTTGGTGTATCGCTATTTACTATTTGAACAATTTTTATTTTTGAATTTAAAAAAGGAATAAGCGAAATAATTATGCCTGAATTCATTGGAATAATAACATCAAACGGCTCCTTTTCAATATACTCCAATAGCATCTTTGCAATTAAAGGCAAATCTTTTTTTCGGTCTAAATCTGAAGCAATATGAACAAAACTATCATCTTGCAATGTTGATGCGTTAATCTTGCCGGCATTGAGTAAAGTCCAATCAAAATCTGGCAGACCTTCTTTTAAATATTGATAATGCGTATAATTTCCGCCAACAATTGGAGAACCTAGAAATGCGATTTTGATTTTCTTATTGTACATTTCTATATTTACAATATAATTTTTTGCCGAGTAATGATAGTACTAATTTTGCAAGTATTTCAAGCCTCGCTGGTCTGTTAAAATAGGCTATGGCAAATGCTGATAGTGCACTTGTTTTTTTTTCGTTTATAGCATTCAATTCGCCCAAACGCTCCTGAAGTTCGCTCCATCTCAGTTTTGGTTTTTTCAATTTACTACCGTGTTTTTCGATATATTTTTCAGTAAAAATTAATTCAATGTCTTTATTTCTGCTTGATGAAACAGAATGAACATAATAGTTAATAAGAACCTCATTAGTATAGGCAAAGTCGAAAAATTCCGATATTCTATAAAAAAAATCGGTGTCTTCTCGATATCGAAAAGATTCATCAAAACCACCTATTTTATCAATCGCTTTTTTGCTACAAAGCACCATTGATGGTGGTCCAATATGATTTAATCCTATAATTTGATGCAGATTTCCATCATATTTCGGTTTAACAATGGTTTCAAAACCACGAATCATATCAATTTTCAAAAAAGAACCATACACCAATCCAACATTGGGTTTTGATTTTTTGAAAACCTCGAGTTGGTCTGCAATTTTGTTTGGAAAAAACGAATCGTCATCATCTAGAAAAGCAATGTAATCGCCATTGGCAACTTTTATACCTGTATTTCTAGCGCTAGAAATTCCTTTATTACTACTATGCTTAAGATATGTTATTTGATTGTTGTCGATAAAATCTTGTAAATTTTTTTCGGTCGAAATCCTGAATTCATTATCACCATCGTTATCATCAACCACAATAATTTCAACATTTCTATAGGTTTGATTTAAAACCGAGTTTATTGCTCGTAGTAAGAAATCGGATCGTTTATAGGTCGGGATAATTACAGATACTAATGGATTATTCATTATTCGATTTCAATTAAATGAGAATTATGATACTGAATTCTTATCTTTTTGTTCAATATTTTTTCTATTTCAATCACTTTTCCCATCAGATCTTCTTTAGAAAAACCATAAAATTTTGTGTTATGGTACTTGATGTGACTCTTTTTTCCTGGTTTTAAAATCTTATATAAATTGATTTTAATTTTTGATTTTAAATAAACGTTTCGAATTTGAAATTTTGAAAGATTACTATTTAATTTATTGGTTTTGCTAGCTATCTTTTGGTCAATAATTTGTAACAAGGCGTCAAAACTATCGCCTTTAAAATTGTAGATTAGGTCCGATATTTTTGTGTTTTCATAGTTTTTAGTATCGATGGAATAATTGTCTTCTATAATTTTCTGAATAGTATGAATTACATTATCTATAGTATCTACCTTTATTCCTAACTGATTGGGCAACCAAATGTCGTAAGCTGGGTTGTTTTCGGTTTTGAAATTAATCACTTGTTTTCCTGCTAATGTGGCTTCGACTGCTGTGGTACAACCTTCATGAATGATTAGTTTTGAAGCTATTATCCAAGGGAGAATTGGACCGTCATGATTGACAAAAATATTCTTGACACCTGAAAAAATTGTTTTGTAGTAATTGTGATTTTCTGACGGATGAGGTCTAAAAACAAAATTTAAATTAGGAAAGCGAATCGCTAATTGGTGCGTTAGCTGTATCATAGAAATAAGTTGCCTTGAGGAATGCGAAAAAAAGTTAATTCTGTTCATTCTTTCTGACTCATTTTCAACATTGTAATCTCCTCGGTCTGAGAAAACGTGTTGCAAGCCTAATCCATGATTGGCTATTCCATAATTTCCATTAATCAAGATGAAATTAGAATAGGTTTTGGTCAAAGCATCTACTTTGGTTTGATACATGCTGTGCCATTTTTTTTTGCACAAATCCATCCTTGGATGACCCGTGGTATAAATAGCAACCTTAGTCGTTAAGGATTCGTCATGTCTTTTTTGAAAATCACCCCAAACACATACTACATCGTCTTTATCAAAGAAATTTAAATTGTACTGCGATTCGAGTATGGTTGTCCAACTTTCCTCTGTGCCCGGAAAAACAGCTCCTTCTTCGTGCAAATAAATAACATCGAAGTTGTTTTCTTTTAAAAAATTATATTTTTCACCTTTTTCAATATTGGCTCTTTTTGTAAAGATATTTTTACCAATGTATATTCCTCCTTCTTTTAACAGCGGAACTAACTTCATCAATAAATCATGTTGTCCGATGAAGATTTTATGTCCTTTGCCAGAAATAAAACCAGCTAAAGCTATTTTGAAATCAATTTCTCTATTGATTGTTTCAATGGGTAAAAGAATATTCATCGCCTATTTTTTGTTGAAATGATTTCTAGTATAAATTTCTTTAACAATTTTTCTATTTAGAATATAAAATAGGAATGCCGATAGTGTTATATATAAAATACTGAAAAATAGTGTTTTAATAAGACTATGTGCATCGGGAAGCAATAAATTCACAACATAATTCACCAAAAATCCAACAATTGAATGGCAGATTATTAGAAGGAAAATTTGCCCAACTTCATTCAAAAATGAAAAATCTAATATTTTACTGGTAAAATAAAAAAAAGTTAAAGATGAAAAAATTGTAATTAGTACTAAAACAATTAAAATTTGGGGAAGGCTACAAATTGATATTAAGGTAAAAATGGCGATTAATCCTAAAATTTTTGAAATTAATTCAATTCTAAAAAATAGACTTACTTTGTTTTTAACCTTGTGAATGCTTTGACATTGACCATTAATTGGAAAAAAAATACTACCAACTGAGGCAATTTTTAAATAAATTTCCATTTCCAACCATTTATTTCCTAAAAGAATTTTTATTATTTCATAAGCTTGAAAAAAGAAAATGCCATTGACCAACAAGATTAAAAAAGTAACTAATTTAATGTTTTGTAGAATAATATTTTTCAATTGAATCGTATTGTCTTGTAATTTGACCAAGGTAGGATAAAGACCTTTTAAAAAAGGACTATTTATGATTTCAATAGGTGTATTTTGTATGCTGTTCGATTTGGTGTACAGTCCTAAAATGGCTGGCGAATAGGATTTGGCATAAATCAAATTCAAAGATTGAGCATAAAATCTTGAAATTAGACTTACACCTAACAATTTTAAGCCAAATTGATATAAAGGAATGACCGTTTTAAAATCAAAAACCCACAATGGGATAAATTTCACATTAATGATCAACAATAATGAATAAACAAGAACATTGACCAATTGCTGAATTATTAATGAAAGTATTCCAAAACCATTGTAAGCTAAAGTTATTCCGACCAACAAACTTAAGAGTGAAGCTGGAATTCGGGCAACAGTAATTTTTTTTATTTGCAGGTCTTTTGTGGCTTTTACAATTTGAATCAAACCAAAAGCCTCAATGATTAATGTTAAGGATTGTAACCTGATATAAAAGGCTAAGTTTTCGAAACCATAACTATCTTCAATGTATGGTGCAGCAATAAAAAGGCAGCAATAGATGAAACATGATTTAGCGATATTAAGCCAAAAAACCGACGAATAATCAACATCATTTGCATTGGCTTTCTGAATCAACGCTTCTTTTAAACCAGCATCAATAAATAGGGTTGTCAACAAATAAAAAACATTTACGATAGCCAAAACCCCAAAAGCGGAAGGTTCAAGCAATCTAGCCAATAATATACTCAAGATAAAACTAACTACTTGTAAACTAATCGACTCAATAAAAGACCATTTGATGTTTGAAATAGTCGCTTTTTTTATGCTCATATTGTTACTGTTCTATTCACAAATTTTATGCTATTGATTAAGCAATTTGTATTTCATTTCAGCAATTTTCCAATCGGAAAGGGTATCAATATCTTGGATCTCTTCTTCGTTTAGAATAATAGATGCTGTTTTTTTCGTGAACAATGAATCTTCAATTTTATGTGGGTTGTACCAGTACCACTGACCTGCATCGTGATAATACGTTTTTAAATCTTGAGATCTACTGTTCCTATATTCTTTCCAAACCATCTTGGTTATTCCCTTTTTAATTTCGACAGCACGTAATAAAGGGTACGAAAAAGGTACAATTGGATATACAACATCTAAATTATTTTCTTTTAGTAAAGTAAGACCTTCCTTTATTTTTGCAATACTTATTAATGGTGCGGTTGGATAAATGCAACAAATGCAATCGAATTGCAGATTTAAATAGTCTTTATAACTTTGTTCAACCTCTTTTAAAACGTCTAGTGTTGTGGCAAAATCATCTGAGTTTTTGGCACTTCTATAAAATGGCACTTTAGCACCATATTTCATAGCGATTGCAGCGATTTCCTCATCGTCTGTAGAAACCATTACCTCATCGAACAAGCCACTTTGTACGGCAGCTTCAATAGAGTAGGCAATAATTGGTTTTCCCAAAAAGGGTTGAATGTTTTTTCTTGGAATTCTTTTGCTTCCTCCTCTGGCGGGAATTATGGCTAAATTACGCATTATTATAACTTGTTTTTTTCTAAATATTCTGATGCTAATAAGGAAATAATGTAGGAATCCCAATATTTTCCATCTGTAAAAGCATTTTGACGCAACTTTCCATCAACTGTAAAATGGAATTTGCTCTTAAAAAAGTTGATTTTTTTAGCATCGTATTCATATAACTCCATCCAAATTTTATTTAAATTTAGATCTTTAAATCCGTATTCAATCAGTAGTTTAGCGGCATCTTCGGCATATTTCTCATCAATATACAATTCATCTTTACCTATATAAAACGAAAAATCTGCGGACCGTATAATCCAATTGGTATATAATAATCCACAAGCACCTATGGGTTGATTGTTCTCTAAATCGACAATAACAAACATAAAATCATTTGGACTGCTTAATGTTCTGTTGAACCAATTTTCTTGGTTGAATAGACTGAGTTCTTTATGTTCTCTAAAGTTTTTTCTAAAACTTGCGATATTTCGCCAATCTCTAAGGTACTCTAAATCTTCTTTCTCAATGGCACGCAGGCCTGTGATTGTTCCTTTCAACATGATTTATAGAATATGTTTTTTTGTTATATGTTCTCCTTTTGATAATGAAACTAGTAAAGTTTTCCCAAGCAATTCGTCAATTTGAAATGGTGCAAATCCATCTGAAGGAATGGGTCTTAAGGCTTCCAAATCTTGCGATGTAATAATTTTTCCTTTTTGTAAATCTGTAGTTGCTCTGAGCGATCTTCGTTGTACTATCAAAGAAGATTTTTCATTTTCTTCTATTCGTTTTATTCCGTCTCCTAGTGCATGATAAACCTCGTTAGCATTGTCGACCATAGCTCTCCAAGTTTTTGGATTCATCGCAAATTTATGGTCTGGACCTTCATTGTCGTTACTATCTGTAAAATGTTTTTCAATGACAACAGCACCCAATGCTACTGCGCCTAAAACTGTTGCATGACCTAATGTGTGGTCCGATAAACCTAAAACAGTATTAGGGAAGCGTTGCGCAAAATGTTTGAGTACATTTAAATTAACATATTTGTATTTGTCGCTATCAACGGTATAATTAGTATTGCACTGCATCAAAACCACATCTTCTGTTATGGCTTCTAGTGCATTCATCGCTCTAACCACATCAGTCATTTCTGAAGCTCCTGTGGCAACTAAAACCGGCTTGTTTTTATGGGCTATGTATTGTATTATCTCAATCCAAGTAATATCTCCAGAACCTATTTTGTATAAATCGACATAAGGGTCAACGGCGTCAACAGACTCAAAATCATAAGGACTTGTGAAGAAATCAATTCCAACTTCATCGCATTTGGCTTTTAATAAAGGTGTCCAATCCAAAGAAATACTAGCATCTTCATAAACTTCAAAAACACTTTTTTTCCACGAGGCCTGATGTGAAAGCTGTGATTTTAAATTCTCGAATCCCACTTTACTAACGATTTTTGCAGCTTGAAAATTTTGAAATTTAGCTGCTTGAGCGCCAGCTTCTTTCGCAAGTTCAATAAGTCTGTAGGCTTTGTTTATATCGCCATCGTGATTTGCGCCAATATCTGCAATAAAATAAAGGGGTTCTCCTGAACCAATGACTTTATTTCCAAATTTAATTTTTTTCATGGACATCGTTTGCTTTTTTTAAATCTTCTACTAACATATTAAATCCCTGTTCTAAAGAAAAATCAAAATCATTAAGAACTAATTTAGTTTTTGAGTTATTTAATGTGGTGTTTAACGCTCGTGGTGCAACAGAATCTTTGGGATCGAATAGTATTTTGTTTACTTTTTCAGCATCGAATTGAAAGCTTTTGGCAATCATTGCTAAAAAATCAAATTTAGAAATTATCTCGTTTGTTCCTGCATGATACGTCCCAAAGGCAATATTGCTTGTTAAAATCGCTGCAATTAGTGTTGCCAATTGTCCCACATACATCGGATTGAAATACATATTGCTAAACCCATTGATTGTTTTTCCTTTATCCAGTTCGCTAAATCCCCATTCAAATAAAGATTTTCTCATTGGCGTGTTAAATCCAAATATATTAGTTCTAAGTATGTAATAATTTTTCACCGCATCTTTCACCGCATCTTCTCCAAATAATTTGGTAATTGCATAATAATTCAAAGGGTTTGTAAAAGACTCTTCTGAATAATTTCCCGATGATCCATCAAATACAGCATCTGTAGAGATATACAAATATTTTTTTGACTTTATTTTAGAAAACAAATTTTTTGTTGCCAAAACATTTGATTTATAAGCGTGTTCCTTGTCGGTTTCGCATAAATTGACATTTACTTCTGCAGCACAATGAATGATATAATCAAATGACATAGTGGAAATAGAATGGATTAAGTCATCTGAGGCTAAATCGCCGTAAAACATTTCAACTTCTGGCATTAAAATATCTTGGTTTCTAGAAATACCTACTATTTTGAATTCTTTTTTTTGAAAGAAATAGCGATATACTGCTGAACCTAACATTCCAGTAATTCCTGTAATTAGTATTTTTTTATCCATTGCTGTCAAAAGAAGAATCGACATGATTTTTTATCAAGTTTCTTAGCGTATCAATGGTTTCCCATTCTGAATTATTTCCAGAATTGTAATTGAATCCAGACGGCACTAGGTGTGCATTGAAATGTTCTTTGTATTTCTCTAAATTAAAATTGGGGACAGACGGCAAAATTGTATAATATTGCCCTAAATCATAGGTGTAAAAAGAATCTGAAGCCGTAATCATTTCTTCATGAATTTTCTCACCTGGTCTAATTCCCACAATTTTAAGCTCACAATTTGGAGCTATTGCTTTGGCAACATCTAAAATTTTATACGAAGGGATTTTAGGAATAAATATTTCGCCGCCCCAAGCATGTTCCATAGCGTGCATAACCATATCTACGCCGCCTTGAAGCGAAATATTAAAACGGGTCATGGTTGGATCTGTTATCGGTAGTTTGCCTTCGCTTCTTTTTTTCATAAAAAACGGAATTACGGAACCATTTGATCCCATAACATTTCCATATCTAACGACCGAGAATTTAATAGGATTGGTTCCTTTTATGTTATTGGCAGCTACAAATAATTTATCTGAAGTTAATTTTGTTGCTCCATATAAATTTATGGGTGCACAAGCCTTGTCGGTAGACAGCGCAACTACATTTTGAACACTAGTTTCTAGCGCTGCATGAATTACATTTTGCGCTCCGCCGATATTTGTTTTAATACATTCGTCTGGATTATATTCTGCTAAATGCACGTGTTTCATTGCCGCAGCATGAATGACGAAATCTACACCTTTAAAAGCCCTAACTAATCGTTCTTTGTCTCTAACATCACCAAGTAAAAACCGAATCTGAGGAAAGTCAGCAGGATGATAATCCTGAGCCATTTGAAACTGTTTTTGCTCGTCTCTGGATAGAATTATAAGCTTTTTAACATCAGGATACGTTTTGAAAATATGCTTTGTCAAGGCCTGACCTAGTGAGCCTGTTCCGCCGGTAATTAAAATTGTTTTATTTGATAACATATTTTATGTCTTATTGATATACTTGATAATTTGATAATGAATTGGATAAATCATCCTTTAATTGGTTCATATTTGTTTTAGCATTCAAAACTGAATGTTCTTCCAGCATTTGAACCAACATTTTTAGATATACTTTTTCACTTCCATGAAACCCATCTATAAACTCCTTGCTATTCGTTTTTAATATCTCAGGGTTTGTAAAGTCATAACATTCAAATTTATACTTTTTTGCTGTGCTCAAGCACTTTTCTGGAATTTTTTGAATGTATTGATATTTTCGTGTACTTATCATTTTATCTAAAACAACATTGGCGAATGGTGGTAAAACTAAAATCATTTTGATGTTGTTATTTTTGCAAAACAAAGCAAATTTTTCAAGTTCTTTAAATGCTTTACTGTTTGGGACATTTCCATGTTCAAATTTATCGCTGCCGTTTTCAATTCTCAAAAAAGTATCTTTAAAATTGTAATCAGAACAAGTGCTGTCTTTAGCTTTTAACTTCGCTATTTGTTCTCCATAGCAAAAACTCCCGTCATTTCTAAATCCAGTGTCTTTAAAATTAGCATTGTAGCCAATCCGTATGTAACCATTCGCAGCATAGGATTTATTGTGAGAAAATTTATTTTCAATCAAATCTGCCCACACTGTTTTCAGTGTTCCATAACTTGGGTACATTTTAAATGAATTTGTCCATTTTGTTGCGTCAACTATATCATCAACTTTATCATATTTAGTATTAAACATCCAAGTATCTAAAGTAACAATGAGCATATCGGGATATTTTGAATGATCAATACTTTTCATAAATGGCAAAAATTCATTAATTCGACCCACGGTAAATCCTGCATTATAAAATGAAGCCGTAAACATTTCGCTTCTAAATTGCATTGCTCGTGAAGAGCCTAGCGACCAAATCTCAAATTTTGGTTTAGTGTTTATGTATTTCCATTTCATGAACTTATAGTTCTTTTCATTGTACGTATAACCAATTAAATATTTGTCAGTAAAGGGATTTTTAATAAAACTTTCTAAATCAAAAAAATTCTCTTTCATCTGGAACAAATACCAACATGGCGGCAACAGTACCAAAAATAGTGGAATAGAAAAAATAAGGATTCTAAATATAAATTTCTTCATCTACTAAAACTGAAAATAAATAAATTCTTGCTCAGATCCTGAAAAAGAAATCGTTAAAACAATTAAAACATAGTAGAAACTCCATCTTACTAATCTTGGCCACGTATTCCCAAATGATTCTAAAGCATGTTTGCTCTCCCGTCCAAACCATTCGATGATAATAAAAAAACACAGGCAAGCTAAAAGAGCAGATGGCTTTATTTGAGGTACTGAAAATAATGATAACGAAAACATTTTGTTTAAATAGGTAAATGCTTGGTGTACGCTCTCAGATCTAAAAAAGACCCACGCAACCACCGTAAGCCCAAATGTTAGGCTAATTGCCGCAAATTCTTTAAAACTAGGAAGATATTTGCCTTGAGCAACAATATCTATGTTGTTTCTATTGGTTTTGAAAATAATTGACGGAATGATATATAATGCATTTAAAAAACCCCATATAATAAAAGTCCAATTGGCACCATGCCAAAAACCGCTTAGTAAAAAAATAATAAAGACGTTTCTAATTTTTAATGCCGTGCCAACTTTGCTGCCACCCAACGGAATATAAAGATAATCTCTAAACCATGTGGAAAGTGAAATGTGCCAACGGCGCCAAAATTCAGCTATATCTCTTGAAAAATATGGAAATGCAAAATTTCGCAAAAGCTCAAATCCAAATAACCTCGCTACTCCAAGTGCAATGTCTGAATAACCAGAAAAATCGCAATAGATTTGAAATGTAAAAAGGATGGCGCCTAGGAGTAAAGTGCTGCCAGAATAATCTAAATAGTTACTGAATATTGTATTTACTATTACAGCACATTGATCAGCAATCACTACTTTTTTAAACAAACCATACAAAATCTGTCGCAATCCATCAACTGCATCATTATAATTGAAAGTGCGGCTCTTTTTTATTTGGGGCAATAAATGAGTAGCCCGCTCGATCGGGCCAGCCACCAGTAGAGGAAAAAAACTTACAAACAGGGAATAATCTATAAAATTTCTTTCCGCCTTTATTTTATCATTATAAATATCTATAACGTAAGACAAACCGTGAAAGGTGTAAAATGAAATGCCAATTGGCAATACAATATTTAATGTTTGAAGATTTGGACTAAAACCTAAACTTAACAAAACATCGGCAAACGAAGAAACAAAAAAATTATAGTATTTGAATAAACCTAAAAAACCAATATTTATAGAAATGCTCAACCAAAACCAGAATTTTTTTAAGGTTGCATTGCCATTCTCCGATATTTTTAACCCTGTGAAATAATCTAAAAAAGTTGAAAAAACCAATAGGAACAAAAATCGCCAATCCCAAAATGCATAAAAAACATAGCTAGCTACTAAAAGTAAAAAATTTTGATAATGTAATTTTTGGTTAACAATAAACCAATAGATAAAAAAAACGATGGGAAGAAAAATAGCAAAGTGGATAGAGTTAAACAGCATAAGTAGTAAACTGAACTTTAATTAAAAGTATAATACTCTTTATACCATTTTACAAAATTTGAAATTCCTAACGCTATGTTTGTTTTTGGACTATACCCAAAATCCTGCATCAAGCCCGTAACATCGGCCCATGTTTTTTCTACATCACCAGCTTGCATTGGCAAAAACTCTTTCTGAGCCTGTAAACCCAAACAAATTTCAATTTGTTCAACAAAGTCCACTAGTTTAACTGGTTGACTATTGCCAATATTGTAAATTTTGTAAGGAGATTGATCTTTAGAATTTTTAAACAAGGTCAAGACTATACCTTCAACAATATCATCGATGTAGGTAAAATCTCGGTACAACTCACCATTATTGAATATCTTTATTGGTTTGTTATTCAAAATAGCATCTGTAAATAAAAACATGGCCATATCAGGTCTTCCCCAAGGTCCATAAACGGTAAAAAAACGCAATCCGATGCACTTGATATTGAATAAATGGCTGTAAGTATACGCCATCAATTCATTTGTCTTTTTTGTGGCTGCGTACAAACTTATTGGTTCATCAGTTCTATCATTTACATTAAATGGAATGTTTTTGCTATTTCCATAGATGCTAGAGCTACTTGCATATACTAAATTTTCAACTCCACTATTCCGCATACATTCTAGCAAATTAACAAATCCTAAAATGTTGCTTTCTATATACACCATGGGTTCTTCAATACTATAACGAACTCCGGCTTGGGCCGCTAGGTTACATACAACATCAAATTTGTAGTTTTGAAAGAGTTGTGGCAAGTGTATTCTGTCTTCTAAATTGAGCTTGATGAAAAGGAACTTATTACCATGTTTTTTGCTCTCAGCAACTTTGTGCTCAAAGACTTCAGATATTCCCAATTGATTCAATCGGGCCATTTTTAGATTAATATCATAATAACCATTAATGTTATCAAGACCGACAACTTCATGCCCATCGGCTATAAGTCGTTCGCACAAATGATAACCAATAAAACCAGCTGCACCCGTTACTAAAATTTTTTTCATAATAATTATTAACAACTGATTATTGAATAGAATTGCACTTAAAGTTAGGTTCTATTATATTTAGCAATATTTAAATTTTTATACAGCTTCGCTACTGCAAATCCCATTTTCTGCAGCAAGGTTGGGCAAAGTAATGAACTATTGACCTATTATAAAAATAGGGATACTTAGAAAAGTATCCCTTCATTTTTTAATCGGCAAAAATTATGTGATTTTCAAACTGTTGTTTGAGAAAAAATTAACAATCAAATTGTCCTCAAACACTTTAAGATTATTAGGGAAAATAGATTTAATTTTAATTGGCTTTTTCTTTGTTTTTACAAAAACAGCTTCAATGACATTTTTAATCCTTTCCTTTTCTTCAGCCGTTGTATTCGATCCTGAAGGAAGGCAAAGCCCTTTTGCAAACAAGTTTTCAGCAACATTACCACCATAATAAGGAAAATCTTTGTGTAATGGCTGTAAATGTAACGGTTTCCATAGTGGTCTAGATTCTATATTTTCGGCCTCTAATGCCATACGCAAATCATTACAATCTATTCCGTTCGTTTCGTCTGGATTTACAGTTATCACTGTCAACCAATGATTTGAAAAGTAATCTTTATTGGGTACCTCATAAACACTAACCCCAGATACATCTTCAAATAATTCTTTGTAAAAAGCCTGCATTTTTCTTCTTAAATGAACGTGTTCATCTAAGACTTCCATTTGGCCACGACCTATTGAAGCACTAATGTTACTCAATCGATAATTGTAGCCCAGTTCTGAGTGTTCATAATGAACCGCTTTGTCTTTAGATTGGGAAGCCAAGAAAATGGCTTTTTCCTTTATACTTTTCGAATGACAAATAAGTGCGCCACCGCCAGATGTAGTTATAATCTTATTACCGTTAAATGACAAAACCCCGATGTCACCAAAAGCGCCACATTTTTTTCCTTTATACGAGCTTCCTAATGCCTCTGCTGCATCTTCTAGTATTGGAATTTGATATTTATCTGCAATAGATCTTATTAATTCAACTTTATAAGGATTGCCATAGAGATGAACTGTTATTATTACTTTTGGTTTTTTACCCAATTTTATTCTGTCCACAATTGCTTCTTCAAGTCTAATCGGGCAAATATTCAAAGTGTCTAATTCACTATCTACAAAAATTGGTAAAGCATTAAGATATAAAATAGGATTAGCTGTAGCTACAAATGTCAAAGATTGACAAATAACTTCATCGCCAGCTTGTACTCCGAGGAGAATTAAACCCAAATGAATCGCTGCTGTTCCCGAGGATAGCGTTGCTACATGAACGTTATTGGACAGATAAGATTTTAAGCTACTTTCAAATAAATTCACATTGTCGCCCATCGGAGCAACCCAGTTTGAATTAAACGCTTCTTCGATATATTTTTGTTCACTGCCTCCCATGTGAGGAGACGATAAATATATTTTGTTATTAGTATTCAACTTTAAGACGTAATATAATTAAAATAAATTTTCTGTAAAAATATAGAAATACTAGCATAAAAATGAATTATTTTATAAATTTAATTATTTAATAATATCATTCAAATTAAGTTTAGAACACTT
The DNA here is from genome assembly GCA_945878515.1 of Flavobacterium psychrophilum. Lineage (GTDB taxonomy): Bacteria > Bacteroidota > Bacteroidia > Flavobacteriales > Flavobacteriaceae > Flavobacterium > Flavobacterium psychrophilum_I. The sequence goes on from CAMCTL010000002.1 coordinate 59,963, forward strand.
TTAAAGTGCGGATTCAATTATAGGTGTAATAATTTAGGAATTTTGGATAAATAAAAAGACCGCCAAATTGGCGGTCTTACTATTATAATTTAAGATTTATCCAAGGAGATTAGTTCTTAATTAATTTTTTAGTGATAACTTCTCCGTTAGAAGAGTTTACTAATTGAACAATGTAGATTCCTTTATTCAAAGAAGATACATTTTCGCTGATAGTGTTAACGCCAGCTTGCAATGCAATTGATTTAGCGCTAACTGCTACTGTACCATCTAATGAATAAATTGCGATGTCAAGAACACCAGCTGTAGAAGCGGTTACATCTACATTAAATATGCTTGATACTGGATTAGGATAAACCTCAGTAGCACTAACTGCTATAGCAGCTGATTTTGGAGCAGGAACAGTACTTCTTAAAGTAAGTGTTTTAACTGCGCTAGATGCACCACAGCTGTTTTGAGCAACAACAGTTAATTTTGTTGAAGCAACAGTACTTAGTACAGCAGAGAAATCAACTGTAACAGTGTTTGTTCCTTGACCAGCTGTTATTACAGCACCGTTTGCTGGAGTCCAAACATAGTTTGTAGCTCCTAATACAGCAGGAATTGTAAATGTTTGGCTAGCAACTCTTGTGAAAGTAGCAATACCATTAGAACCTGTTGCAGTACCAATTGCAGACATTAAAGTAGATAACCTAACTGTTGCAGGTAACACGCTAGAACCAATACCATTTACAGCAGATACTAAAAGTGATTGAGGAGCAGCAGTTGTTGCTACAAAACCAGCAGGATACATAACTGTAAAAGTCAAATCTGATGTTGTTAAACTATTAGTAGCATTAGCCATCATGCTAGCAGAAGTTACTACCGAACCTGCAGGTGCAGTAATTGCATAAGAACTTGCAAGTACACTTGGAGTAATGGTATAGTTATAAGAACTACCACCACACAAAGCAGCAACTTGTCCAGTAACAGTTTTAACAGCTGCAGGAACAACAGCAGTCAAAGTTAACAATTTTGCAGTAGATGTAGTTGTAGGATTAATTGCAGTAGCATTATTTGTTACTGAAGCCCCAACTCTGTTACCAGCAATTACACCAATTCTCATTGCGTTTGTATTAACACCTCTTATTGATGTGAAATTATGAGTATTTGCAGCAGTTACACCAGCAAAATTAACAGTAATTACATTAGTAGCAAAAGTAGTTGGGAATGCAGGATATACTGTTACGCCTTCGTTTGTTGCATTAGTAAGTTCTCTATTAAATGCTACAATCGCAGGTAAATTTCCAGTTGCAGCTCTAGCATTTTGTATAATTCTTCCAGTAACAATTCTAGTTCCAGTACTGTATAGTTTTGTAGTAATTTGATAATATA
>CAMCTL010000003.1 GCA_945878515.1 Flavobacterium psychrophilum
TTTCATAAGAAGTCAGTTCAAAATAGTCTACTATTATTTCTGGTAATAATAACTTGATAAGTTCACTAAAAGAATCTTGCATTTTTATCTAATTTAAAAATACAAAAATCAACTTTTTATTATTTCCCCACAACTTTTTGACTTGATCCCATTCTTTTTACTTTTTATTACTTCTTTTGCCCTTTTTACAACCCCTAGTACAACCCCCTGTATTTTTTTTAATTTTTTTTTCCATATTATTTCTTGTTTGTTTTAATTCCTTAAGGTCGTAATTTAAAAGGAATAATGTTAAAGTTTTGTTAAAATATAATTTGTTAAATTTATGATTATGAGTAATTTACAAATAATTTTTATTGTTTTGTAAGAATAAAGTTATATATTAGTGTATTCTTTAAAACTAAATAAACGGTTCCCGTCTATTAGTATTAAAACAGCAATATAAAAATAACATTATGAGAACAAAAAATTACACTGTTAAGGCAGTAATTAGAAAAGACAAAATTCGTACTGATGGTAAATGTCCTATTTACATTTATCTACAAAGATGCGGTACAACGCAAAAATTATCTTTAGGAGAAGTAATTTTTGAAACGGATTGGGATAAAACTTATGAACGTGGCAAAAGTAAAGGTTTTGGCACATTGAATGGATTAATAAGTAAAAGAAAACAAGATTTGGAGGATTTTATTAGGACAAATAAAACTGATGGTAAAGATTTAAATAGTGAAGAAATTTCTAATTTTTGGAATGGAAAAACTAACAAGGAATTAGATTTTTATAATTTTTATGATACATTTTGCATTAGGCATTTGCGAGATAAAAAAGAAGGCACTCGAATACATTATACAACTTTAAGAAAAAAACTTAAAGCTTTTAGACCTGTATTAAAAACAACTGATATTGACTATAATTTTATGCAAGATTTTAAAACTTATTTGATAAATACAAAAAGTGGTCGTTACAATATGATTAAGTTTTTTAAAACTGCTTTAAAAGAAATGGAAAGATTGAAGCTAACGAAAGATGATTCTTGGAAAAACATTAAAAATGAAACCGATGATAGTACGAAAACTCGTTTTTTAACTCCAAAAGAAATTGGTTTAATAGTATCTTGTGATTTATCCCAATATAGACATCTGGAGTTAACAAGAAATATGTTTTTGTTTAGTTGTTATACGGGATTGAGATTTAGTGATGTAGCATCGTTTAAAAAAGAGCATTATAAAAACGGTATAATTAGATTAAAGCAAACAAAGACGGGAGTAATTGTAGAAGTGCCTGTAAATACTACAGCAAAAAAAATAATTTGTAGATATTTTGCTAATAAAAATGAAGACGATTATATATTTCCTAGAATCGAGAACCAAACAATTAATCGATATTTAAAAAAGATAGATACTTTATGCGGTATTGGAAAGGAATTGCATTTTCACATGGCAAGACATACATACGGTACTACTCTTTTAAATAGTGATGTAAATGTTTTTTATATTTCTAAATTGATGGGGCATAAAAAATTAAGCCAAACATTTTCTTATATTGGTATTGGAGTTGGTAAAATGAAGGATGTTATTAAGAATGTAAATTTCGCTACAAATCCTTAAAAAAGGTTTCTAGGGATATTTTATGAATAGATAAAACTTTAAGAAGGGTTTTTAAAGTAATGTTCCTTCCTGTTTCTATTCTCCAATATTGAACCCTGTTAATTTCATATTCGAAGGCAAAGGTTTCGTAACTAGTGAAACCTTTTCCTTTTCGTAAAAGTTTTATCTTTTCTGCTATTTTTAAAATTTTGGATTCTATCTCTTTATCTAAATTTTCCATTACGGAAAATTGTAAATAATACAGCATAAAATTTACCGCATATATTAGGCAAAATTTTAAAAAATAATATAAATTTGAATAATTTAATAAAATAATTTAAAAATGGATAAAGGAATGCTCTTAGTAATAATTGTAGCGACTGTAATAATTGCGCTGTTAGCGTTGTTTTTTGTAACTGTAGTGAAAATGGCAAATAAAAGAGGGAGAAGTCGATTGGGATGGTTTATACTGTCTTTGGTAACTTCGCCTTTTTTAGGCATGTTAATTTTAGCTTTAATTGGAGAAACCGAAGCTAAAAGAAAAGAAAGAATTATAGAAGAAGAAGAATTGAGAAACCGTTATAGAAATCCTAGTAATATCGAAAATTATGGAGTAGAATCGGATTTAAATAAATGGTCTAATAATAATCCTGGAATGACACTTAATGAATATTATAAAAATAGAAAATAATGGAATATTTAAACAAAACAATAGCAACAAGCATAATTCTATTCTTAGTTTGTAATGCGGCTATGCCTCAGCAATCTAGAGAAAGCAATACAGCACTTAAACAATTACAAAACGCATTGGCATATCGCCAAGATTTTATTAATCGTCAGCAAAATTCCGAATTGATGGGACAAGAATACGGTAAATATGAAATTTATAAATATCCTTGGGGATTACGTAAAAAAACGGCGGATAGAGACCGAATAGAAATAGATATAAAAGTATTACAATTTTATGAAAAATACGATATGCAATTAGCGCACGATGAAAATGACGGACTAATAACAAGTAACCAACGTGCAAAATTAAATGAAGAAATAATGCCGTTTAACTTGTATGAAGTGCTTTCGAAAAATATAGAGAGAGTTTTTCCTGATAAGACCGAGTACTGCAAACATTAAAAAATAAAATTATGAAAAACACAAAATATATTATTCTAGTGCTAACAATCATACTGATGCTAACTTCTTGCAAAAAAGAAATGAAAGAGGAAGATTTTACTAAAACTGAATTTTTAAGCCGTCAGGAAGAAGTTGAATATATTGAAGCTTATGCCGATGTGGTTCTCCCAAAGGTTTTAAAAAAGAATTATCCACGCACTTATGAATCTATATTGATAGAAGCTAATAACTTTCCTTGGAGAAATGAAGAAGGAGCAATAAGAAATTCTATGTGTTATAAATCATACTATAATCAGGAATTGGAAAAAATTAGGAATGGGAATGAGACTATGGTAGGTTGGAAGAATTGGTACAAAAAAACTATGTCGAAATGATAAAAGAGTTTTTATCTGTTAGAGAACAATATAGTAAATTAAAAAAATTACATAAAAAATTATTTATGAGTTTAATATATAAAAGAATTTTGATGATATAAATATCGACTAAAATAATTTTTTAAAGAAAACGACTACATCTTGGTCGTTTTTTTTTTTTTTTTGCTTCACAAGTTTCTGATTTACTGATTGTTAACTTATTCCGCAATATGTATTGATTCTAAATTACATAAAATTTGACTTTTCCCGAACAAAACACATCGTTTCCCGCTATTAATAGAACGTAGTTCGCCACAATAACAATAAATATTAATAAATATGGAAAAAATGATTTTAGTAGAAAAAAGAGTGTTTAGTAACCTCGTAAAATTGGTGTGCAAAGTTAACAAAAAACTTGATTATTTAATGGAAATGCCGGAATATAATAAAGACTGGCTAACTATTAAAGAAGTAGAAACGCATTTTAGTTTAAGTAGAAAAATGCTAGAAGGCTATAAAAAGCAAGGATTAAAATTTAGCCAAAAAAAGCCTAATGGTAAAATCTTAATCCGAAAAAGTGACTTGGAAAAATTTATAACTAAAAAATAAGAAATTATGAAAAACAAAAGATTTAGAAAAAGTAATAACTAAAAAACAAGAAATTATGAAAAGCAAAATTATAATGTCAGACAAAGAATTCTTTATTAAAATGGATATGCTTACTTCTATGAATACAGCAGAGCATTATATTGAAGAAAAAAACGTTGGAATGGTTTGGGAAATATTAGGAGAATATCGATCCTTTAAAGGAATGTTTGAAAAAGATGATTTTAGAAGAGATGCTTTAGACTGTAGAATTTCCCAATTGAAGAGAGCTTTAAGAAGACTTAATTTAAGGACAGAAGAGGAAATAGAAAAAGACTTTATGGAACAGGAATTACTGCAAATAGCAATGTATGGATAGAATTAAGATAAAAATTTCGGACTTCGAAGTTATAGAACATCACGATTTATGGGGGAATTTGAAAAAAAGCAAATTCCCTGATAGATATATTCTAAGCCGTGTAATTGTAAATGAGCAAGCTAATGAAAAAAGACCTCACAGGATAAAACTAATGTTGTATTATGATTCTGTAAAAGATAAATTTACAATAGGATTTAATGGTAGTATCAGGAAATGGTATTTTGGTAAAAATACACGTAAAGACTTATCCTATTTACAATTTTTAGAATGTATAAAATTATTAAGTTCTAAAATTGGAATAAGGGAACAAGACCTATGGAATGCCAAGATAACCCAATTAGAAAGTGGCATAACCTTATTGTTAAATAATAAATTTAAGGATTTAGATAAGTGTTTTCTAAGACATAGGACTTTTGATAAAAGTTATAGAGGTTCTACTTTATATTTTAAGGGAAAAAATTACAATTTAAAAATCTATGATAAATATACAGAAATAAATAAAAATGATAAGAGTTTCTATGAAGATGTAATAAAAATGCAAGTACTGAATAAGTTCTATTTTTTTCGATTTGAAGTTAATGTTAGAAAAGTATCTGGAGTTCCCTTTTACAAGAAAAACGCAAGTACTTTAGAAGATGTAAAAAAGAATTGGAATAAGATTATTTTACAATTGCAAAATTACATAGATATCGTTGATTTTGTAGATTTGATTTCTCCCGAAAAAAAAATTGACTTGTCAGCTTTTAGTAAACAATTTAATAAAAAGTATATCCAATTAAAGGCAATCCAAAAAAATGGAATTGAAGCTGAAATAACTAATATACAAAATAGAATGGGGGCAAATAAAAGTAGAGATATAAAATTATTCTTGAGAGATATTAGACGCTATATTACTAAAGAGATAGATTTAAAAAGCGAACTTCTACTAGAATTAAAGAAGAAAACTAATAGGTTATATAATAATAGTAATACAGAGTCTATAATATAGTTATAAAGGATATAAGCATAAACAAGAATATATTATTCGGCAAAAAATAATTAGAATAGAAACTTTTATAATAAAAATTAATGGTAATTAATAAGTGTATTTTAGACTATATAAAATTGAGCCCATCTTGAAATTGTGAGCGTTTGCAATTTTGACGACATACTTTCTTAACGCTTTAATTTAGTATTATATGAAAATGATGAAAAATATTAATCCAAGATTTATTCCCTCTAATTTATTGCAGTAAGGAACAAATAGGTTTTATTAAAATAAGATAAAAACAATGCCTCTAACGACACTTTTTTAAGTTTTGTGAGCCTAGCACGTATTGCTAAATAAAAGCACTCTAATTTGACCTAAACTACTTCGGTTTGATTAATTATTAAAATTTGATCGAATATAAATTTATGCTTTCTAACTAATTTAAAATTTAACTAATCGAAAGATTTGTTATACAATATAATTTTGAGGATTTTTTTGCAAACAATTTTTTCCCCGTTTAAAATAGTATGCTTTTTGCTTAAAATTTGCGGTGTAGAAATATTATTTAAGTGAAGTCGAAATCTTGTATTTGTAGGATTAATTCAGCAAATTTTATTGGTAAACAACCCCTACTACAACCCCCGACAATTTTGATATTGCCTAAAGTGTCGTAAATATTGGGAAAGTTTACGGTTAATGGAGTCCCGTCCAGACCGCAATATTATAAAAGGTTTTCAGAAATGAAAGCCTTTTTTGCTCAAATAAAGTTTTATAAGATAGTTGTGTTGTTTTTGCTACGACTTTGTAACTCGTAGCTCGGTTTAGTAGTTAGACCAATGAAAAGCTTTTCGCCTCGGCGAATAGCTTTTTTGCTTTAAAGTATATTGCAATTTTAAAACAATCCCGATTTATGCTCCCAAACAATCCAAAGAAACAACCCAAAATACATCATACAAATCACAAACTTAATAAAAGTGCTAGCCAGAAAGCCAATGAAAGAGCCAGTTGCCGCTTTCAAAGCCCGGCCATGATCTTTGTAATCATAAAGAAGCTCACCGATAAAGGCGCCAACAAAAGGGCCAATGATGAATCCAAAAGGAATAGGAGCAAAAATACCTACAACTAGTCCAATATTGGTTCCCCAAATTCCATACGAACTGCCACCAAATTTTTTAGTTCCCTTTGCAGGAATGACATAATCTAAAATCGAAACGATTACAGTAGCAATCAAAGTAATACCCAAAATCCAATAATTTGCTTGAACAGCATTTGTAAAATATAGCGCAACTAGCCCCAACCAGCTGATACTTGGTCCAGGTAAAACCGGTAAAAAACTCCCTAAAATTCCGATAATCATAAACACAAAACCAATAATTAGAAGCAGTAAATCCATAAAGTATTTTTTAGTATTTTTGAAAATTAAAGCAGTACTTTTAAACAAAATAAATATAACAGTCGTTTCTTGCACGAATATGAGAAAAATAATTTTGATATTACTTTTTTTGTCAGTAATTCTTAATTCCTGTCAGTACTTCGAGAAGCAAGTGCCTTCGGAAAAGGAATTGTTGGAAAAGGAACTCAAAGCCATCAATTGGAAGCAAGTTGATGAGTTTCCGTCTGTTGCGGATTGCGATAAAATTGATGATGAAACGCAGCGTCAACAATGTTTTTTTGAAGTCATGACACAAATTATTCAAGAAAAGTTAAGCATTGATACCTTGTCTATTCTTTATCCAGAATTGGATACTATCGAAGTAAAAGTTACTATTTTCCCTAATGCTACAATGCAATTCGAACCTCAATTCCCGAAGGATTCTGTAGCCTACGACAAAATAAAAATTGATAGCATCTTAAAAGCCCGTCTGGTCAATTTCCCAAAAGTGAACCCCGCCATCAAACGAGGAATTCCCGTAAAAACCCAATTTATTCTTCCCGTTATTCTCAAAGTGGAGTAACGAAGTTGTCCTTTTTTGTTAATTTGGAGCTATTTCCAGCTGTCCACTGTATCTTTTTCTTTGAAAAAAAGAAAAAGGATTCCGTTTCCATCTGGGCTAGGGTTTTGTGCAAAACATTGACTTTTCGACTATAAAATCTACATTCTAAAATCAAAAATCTACAATCTAAAACTTCCTCCCTTTCCATTCATATTTTCCAAACAAAGAATACAAAGCCACAATCACGCTAAAAAAAGGATACAACAAACTACTAATAAGGTAGAACCGCGTTTTGTTTTTCAGGAAAACATTCGTTTTATGAATTAAAACAAAGTCAACAAAAATTTTCGCAAATAGTAAAAAACACAATAAGTAAAAATTTTCTGTGCCAAGCAATAAACCATAAACAACAAACCATAAACTGATATTTCCTCCAAAAACAACCAATCCTAAACTTTTTCCAAAACTACTCTGATACGAACCAGTTTTTGAAGCCCAACGTACTCTTTGATAAAACAAAGATTTCCAGTCGTTCATGGGTTTTGTAATGACAATATTGTTTTCCGATTTTAAATAGTGCACTTTTTCAGGAAATCGAGCTGTCGCTTTTTGCAACAAAAACACATCATCGCCGCTTGCAAGTCTGTTATTTCCATCAAAACCATTGAGCTCCTGAAAAATGGATTTGGTATAAGCAAAATTGGCTCCATTACACATAAAACCTTTTCCCAAACCAAAACTTCCAATAGTTGCGCCTTGTAAACTGGCCAAATCCAATTGCTGAAAATGATGCAAAAAAGAATCTTCGCAGTTATAAGTAACTCCTCCAGCAATCATTGAAACTTGATGCTGTTGAATATAATTATCTAAAACTAACAACCAATTTTCATGGACCAAGCAATCAGCATCAGTGGTTATAACCCATTCATTTTGTGCCACGTGCATCGCTGTTGAAATCGCATCTTTCTTGGGCGAATTCGAAACCCGATTGTTATTTATTATCGAAAGCTGAAATCTAAAATCTGCAAGCTGCAATCTAATATCAGAAGCATCGTCCACAAGAATAACTTCAAAAAAATCATTTGGATAATTTAATTTTGAAAAACTGTTTAGTAGTTTGGGCAAATTTTCTGCTTCGTTCCGAAAAGGAACTATAATAGAAAATTTGGTTTTTGGTGTCAGTTCGAGGCAATCAAATGAATTGATTTTTTTAAAACCATGAATCAGGTAGATAATAGTTGCAACATAAACCAGAACCAATGAAAATAAAACAATTGTAATCATAATCATTTTATTTGGTTTCGTTAGCCTGTGCTGCAGCGAAGGTTGGGGAAATGATTTTGAAATTCAGCACAAAATAACTGCCAATAATTACGGGTATAACCACGTTGAGAAACCACATCAAGGTGCTTATGAAAATTACAATCCATTCATTGATGCCCAAAATCCCAAAGAAGTATACAGCCACACTTCCTTTTACAGCAAAGTCCAAGAACTGAAAAGTAGGCAAGGAGGAAGCCAAAAAGTAAACTGCCGCAATGGTTGCCATCATAGTGAAATAAGGCAAATCAACATCAAAAGCCAAGAACAAAAAATAATATTGATGTGAAAAAGTTAGATAGCGACAAACCGCCAAAAATATATTTTTTTGGTGAATCGCTTTTGGAATTTCGTTGATTTTAATAATCAATTTGTCGATAGAAAAGCCTTTGATTTTAATTTTTTTGAAAAGAAAAGAAAATAGAATAAAGAGAGCTGACATTCCTAGAATTCCCAAAACCCATAATCTGTAACCTAAAGCCCACAAGCCGATTGTTCCAAAAACTACCGACAAAATCATTTGGATTCCATTGCAAATCAAATTCAAAAAGACAACTTTTTTGGCTTTCGATTTTTCGAAAAACAAGGCTTTTCCAGCATATTCACCAACGCCGTTTGGAGTAAATAGTCCAGCTGTTAGTGCCCCAAGGACTTGTTTGGTGGCTTCAGCTAAGGAAATTGCGTGAAGATTCGAAACCAAATTTTGCCATTTTAAAATCTCAAAAAACCGATTCAAAAAGCTTAAAAATAAAAGAAAAATAATTCCGCCTATTGAATAATTTTTTTGGAACAAAATAATGAATTTGTGCCAGTCTAGTTTTTCATTATTCGCCAGTTGGTCGTAGATAAAATAAAACGCGCCGCCAACAATCAATAGTTTAATTACTAATAAAAAGAACTGTTTTGTTTGGGCAGACATTTTAATCATATTAGCAAATTAACGAATTAATTCGTGATAATTCAATGTTGTTTAGTTAAGGATTCGTAATCGTCTATTCGAGTGTTTTATTAAAAAATGCGATAGCTTTTTTTGATAAAATGTATCGAGAATTCTATTTTTAAAGGCTTCTCGATACAATTTTTAATAGTAAAGCTGTCGCATTACTATCAAAAATCACTCGAAGAGACGGCTAAAAGTGTTAACTAAACAACATTGCATGATAATCCACTAATACAATTTTTAGCATGAATGAGTGTCTATTTTAAAATTAATATAGGCAGAAAACTAAAATACTGTTTGATTATTAATTAAAGTGTAGGTTTTTACAGCGCCAATAATTGATAAATACAGCGACTATTTTGTATAAATATTAAAACAATTTGTCTTTCATCTTCTGCAATCGGTATTTGCGTATGAATTTTGCTTGATCTGGATTGACCAACATCGTTTTTTTGGCGGATTTGGCTTTCCAAAAACCATGAATATAATCCAAAAAAAGCAGTGGTTTTTTCTTCATCATCGCCAATTTCGCCGAAGCAATTATGGTAATAAACAAACCATAACCTAAAGTATAAAAAGCTTCTCCTTGTTTGTATCTTGCTGTTTTGTTATAACTTGCACCAGTGGGTTTAAGGTGTTTTACGTGGAGACTTTCGTCGGTAACTACTTTCCAATTATAATATTTGCAAAGCAATTCGTCCACAGTGTCCCAACCCATTGCGGGTTTCAAACCTCCAATTTGTTTAAATGTTTCTTTTCTGTAAGCTTTAAGTGCGCCACGAATATGGTCTTTACCAGTCAGATTTTCCAAAATCCAGCCGCCATTTTTCTCGATGTAACAAAAACCGCCAACCATTCCAATTGTAGCATCGGATTGAAAATGCTTGATAATCGTTTCAAAATAATTCGAAGGTAAAATCAAATCGGCGTCCAACTTTACTATGATATCATAATTCTCATCCAAAGTGTCAAATCCTTTTTGAAAAGCCTGAATCACTTTGCTTCCTGGCAAATGTATGTTTTCGGAAGTTTTGTTAACTAAAGTAATACACGGATTTTCTTTGGCGAAATCCAAAACTATTTCGGCAGTTCTATCTGTAGAATTATCGTTGACCACCACAATTTTTGAAGGTAAAACTGTTTGTGAAATCAAAGATTGTAAAGTCAAGGCGATAAATGCTTCTTCGTTGTAGGAGGGAATGACGATGTAGTATTTCATTTTTAAATTCCAATTTTTTAAATTGCTACGCCAGTTCGCTGACGCTCGTGTCAAAATTCCAACTCATAGTGATGAAATTTTGGAATTTGGGATTTATTTTTTGGGATTTTTAATTGCATAAACCATATAATATCTCGGCGTAAAAAACCGCAGTAAAGGTCGGAAACCAATTTTTTTTACTGGATGCGTAAATTTCTCTCTGTCGATTATTTTCCAACCTGTTTTTTCTAAAAGCCAGTCCAATTGCCAATCTTCAAATTCATGGTAATGTCTGTCCCACATATCGGTTTTGCTACGATATGCTGATGAAAACCATAAGCGTAATGGAATTGAAATCAGCAATTTATCGCATATCACCTCTTCTAAAACGGTGTAGGGATTTAGTAAATGTTCAAAGATTTCAAAAGCAGTAAAAACGGTGTAGTTTTCCATTTTTAATGCCGTTTGATCATTGTCGATGTCTTCGCCAGTTGTGTTTTTTACGGTGTATCCATTTTCAACCATGATTTTGGAAAATGGATTGGGAACGCCTAAATCAAAAATAGTTTCGGAAGTGGAAACGTGTTTTTGTAAAAACGATAATGTGTGTTTGAATCTTTTGTTGGGAAATGTTTTTTCGTACATAATTATTGCGAGGAACGAATCAGAGCAATCGAACGTTCTTTAAATTAATTAAGCCACAAATGTACAATGTTTTGCTATCTTTTGGAAATCAATCTTACCGTGATATTTTATTGATTAAACCCAAAAAGTGTTCGTTTTTTTCGGAAGAAACAGGAAGGTCTATTTTGTTAGAAAGGGTAACCCAGCCGCCGTTTGCTTTGTCATATTTCTCTACAAATTGCGTGTTGATTAAATAGGATTTGTGAATTCTGCAAAAACCCGGATTTTCTTTCAATCCGTCCTCAAAGTTTTTTATGGAACGACTCACAATCATTTTCGTGCCGTTTTCCAAATAAAGTTCAGAATAAGAATTGTCTGCCTTGATATAAACAATGTCTTCGGGTTTTATAAAGTGCAATTGATTGCCTTCGGGAACAGCTATTTTGTTGATTTTTGGTATTGGGTCTTTTATTTTCAAAGTCGCTAAGAGATAGACAAGCGCACAAAAGCAAATGCTAGCTAACACACCAATCTATTATTTTTAGGTCAGCGCCTATTATTTTCAATAAGCAGGTACTATTGCTGCCATAACGACATCTCGTGTTCGTTTTTGTAGGCTTTCGTGTTCATTTTACGAAACCTCTTCCTGTTTGGATAGCGTCTTTTGATTCTTTAATGAAAGTTCGTGATAAAATTGTAATGGCTCTTGCGCTACAAACAAAAACACTTGCAAATACAGCATTTTTTTAGGTTAAGAAATTGATCAGTTTTGAAATTGCTATTGCACAAAGAATCAATACCTTTTATTTTTATAAACTAATCTTTAAACTTTGTTATTATGATAAAAACACAAATTGATCAGTATGATATGCTACTATCGGTAGAAAATCATTTTGACGACAACGCAGCAATCTGGTCTGCAAATGTGCCATTGGCGGCTGCCAAGACTGTGTTATCTTCTAAAATTGATTTGTTGGCGGTGCAAGTTGCCCTGCAATTGCAAAACCCCACTGGTGTTACAAAAGACAAAGCCAAACTTCGGGACGAGCTAGAGAACAAAGGATTTACTTTGAGTGCTGCAGCAAGTGCTTATGCTGCTGCGGTGGGCAGAAACGATTTGTATGAGCAAGTACACATCAACAAAAGTGCTTTTCAGCTTTTTCGCGATGCCGAACTTGTGGGTGTTATTACAAACCTGCACCGAGATGCTACTGTTGAAATTGCAAATCTTGCGCCTTATGGCGTTACAGCTGCTTCGCTAACGGATTTATTAACTGCTAATAACGCCTTTGGACTGATAATGAAAAACCCGACTTCGGCAATTGCTAAACGTAAGACTGCGACGGATGCCATTGCTGTGATAATTCCAGAAATTATAGAAATTCTAGAAACAAGAATAGATAATCTTATGGTAGGTCTAACCGCTTCGCAACCGCAATTTGTTGAGGTTTACAACGCAGTTCGAGCCTTGAATAGCTCGCCTACTTATAAATTGAGTGCCACCATTACTACACTTGATGCCGTTAGTAACACACCAATAGCGAATGCAAATTTAGCGGTAGAAAACCAAGGTATAACGCGCACTTCAAGCCAACGGGGCTACAACACCATTCAAAACTTACCCGAAGGGGCGCACCAACTGGTGGTATCACATCCAAATTATGTAACGCAAACCGTTCCTTTTACAATAGTAGCCAACGAAACCACAGAAATTGTTGTTGAATTGCAACCGAAATAATGCGTTTTATGTTCTTGTATAATACCAAAAGGTCGCCGGAAAATGGCGGCCTTTTTTATGATAACGTTTTGAAGCGTGAAACCATAAACAACAAACCTCTTAATACCGATATACAAACGCATTGATATTCATTCCTGCGCCAACAGAAGCACAGATAATAACATCTCATTCTGAAATGGCTGTGATACTGTTTAATAAATTGATTATTGGTATTGGCTATTTTATTTTTAAAGACGCAATTGCCAGCAGCCGCAATTTGCAATAGTTTTTATTTTGTTTCAATTTCAAATATTTTGTTTCCATTCGCTCCTAAATAATGTTTTAAAATTTTTTCATACAATTTATAACCATCGTCCACATTGGTAAAAATAATTAACCCTTGCTTTGTCTTTGGAAAAACAAATACTATTGTCTGACAACCTTTGTCGGATCCACCATGTGATAATGCATACTCACCTTGCCCAAAATCATATAACTCAAAACCAAGTCCAAAATGTTTTCCGTTTTTTGTTTCGACATGATTTTTAATCATCTCGTTAAATACTTTGTAACTCAAACCATCGCTATTCAAAACGCTTGTCAAGAATTTTCCGTAATCTTCTACGGTTGTCAATAAATTGTCAGCACCGTTAGCTGTTTTATTTTTTTCTGTTTTGTAAGCAATTCCTTTATGGTTATAACCTACTGCAAATCTTGAACTATCTGTTTTGTTGTCCCAAAAATATTTGGTATCTGTCATCTGTAAGGGTTCAAAAATTAACTCACTTGCTAATTTGTTAATTGATTTTTGAAATTTTGTTTCTAGCGCTTTTCTCAAATATTCAAAACCTTCTCCTGAATATTGATACTTCGTTCCTGGTTCAAATTCAAAATATAGTTTTCCGTCTTTGTTATTTCCACGCCAATTGGCAAAGCCTGTTTGGTGACTTAAAATGTGTCTTGTTGTAAGTATTTTACAATTTTTGTCTGTTGAAACATCTGGGTCAGTCCAATAGTTGCAAATGGGTTCATCTAAATTCCATTTGCCTAAACTCACTAATTTTAGCGTTACCATTGCGGTTATTGGTTTTGTTAGTGAAGCAACATTAAAGATAGTATTGTATGGCGCTGATATGCCTTTTTTGATTTCTCCAAACACTTTTACTTGTTGCAATTTTCCGTCTTTGATAACTCCAATTCCTAAAGTTGGTACTTTGTTTTCTATTAACCATTTTTCGATTTCAATATCGTTGTCAAAAATGGACGATTGAAAGTTAGTACTATTGTTTTCTTGATGGTCATAACTCAAACTTTTGGTTAATCTCCAAATCCCATTTTCCAAAAGCCAAACGTGAGTAAATTTTGCAGTGCTAGCAAATTTTTCTTCAGTTCCTACAATTGTCTCATAGAATTTATGATTTCCGGTTTGAATTGCTCCATACAATACTTTGTTTTTATAAAGGGGATAAATTTCTGTACTTTCGGTAATTAATTCGCGCCTTGATTGATATTTGGTGGGCGATTTACACAAGCCATTTTTTAAATTGTATAAAAATTCTTTTTTATTTGAAATACTGTCTTTGTCATGAAAGAACTCGAACTTATCACTCAACAAGTTTTCAAATTGAGTTATGTTGCAATGATTAAAACCTATTTCAAAGAGTAAACTATCTTTTGAAAGAATAGTTTGGTATAATTCTGAATTTTTATCGATTTGAGCTTGGCTACTTGTTCCAAAAAATATAAAAATAATAGAGCAAAGAATATTCTTTTTTGTCATGATTAATTTTTGTTTTTACGATTTTAATTTCAATTGTAAAAGTGTGCATTTTGGTTTTTAAAATCTTAAAAAAACGCCCGACAAAAACATGACAAATTCACGACAAATTCTATATCATACTGAAATTCAGTTTATAAAAAAGTTTTTTACGTTTATCTATTTCTATTGCATTTCTTAAAATTATAAACACATTGGAAAGCACGATAAGCACCATTAGCAAGAGTGTAAATTGATTGCCGAGTTTCAAAAAAATGCCTAACATAAAAATAATAGGGGCAACAATTGTCCATAGTATTTGTATGGAAATAAGTTGTTTTGTATGGCTGTTTTTTTGTTTCAATTTAAACATTAAAAATAGCGGTATAATAATGTTAAAAGGAGGAATTACGATAAATGGAATAGAAGAAAGGTTAATTAGTTTTAGTTTGGTAAAATTAATTAAAACAGTTTCTTGGGTTTTATCTATTTCTTCGATATACTCCAAATTTTCTTTTTCTGGTTTTTCGAAAATCAACTCATGCTCTTTAATTGCTAATGCTTTTGCTAACACCTTAAGCGTATATCCTTTTGGGGCTTTTCCAGTTTCAATTCGCTGAATGGTCCTTACTGATATTCCAGATTTTTCAGCTAATTCTTCTTGCGTTAGGTTTTGAAATTCTCTAATGGATTTTAGTTTGGACATATTTTCAATTGATTGTAGTTGATGTTCAAAGAAAGTTATCTCATAATAGATAATATAAGCTTTATTCTATATTTCAATCATAAAAAAGGTCGCCGCAAGTGGTGACCTTTTTGTTTTTATAACGATTTGCGTTGTTGTACATTCTACGGTAATGTTTGTAGTTTATAGTTGTGAAAAACCATAAACGACAAACCACAAACTTTTCTAATATCGATAAACAAACGCATTGATATTCATTCCTGCTCCAACCGATGCAAAGATAAGTATGTCGCCTTTATTCAATTCTTGGTTTTCAATTTTTCCTTGAATTAGCAAATCCAAAAGTGTAGGAATCGTAGCTACACTGCTATTTCCTAACTCATGAATACTCATTGGCATGATATTTTTTGGTACAGATTTTTCGTATAATTTGTAAAAACGGTGAATGATGGCTTCGTCCATTTTTTCGTTGGCTTGATGAATCAAGATTTTCTTTACATCATCAATGTCTAATCCAGATTTGTCTAAGCATTGTTTCATTGCTTGTGGAACGTTGCTTAAAGCAAACTCATAAATTTTCCGTCCATACATTTTAATGTATTTAATATCTGGGTCTAAATCTGGATTGTAAGATTTTCCAAAGAATAAATAACCTGCCTCATCATTTGCGAAAGTAGCACTTTCATAAGACAACAATCCTGTTTCGTCTTCTGATGCTTCTATAATTGTTGCTCCGGCACCATCAGAGTAAATCATTGCATCTCGGTCGTGATCATCAACAACTCTCGAAAGGGTTTCGGCGCCTATAACCAAACAGCGTTTTGCCATGCCAGATTTTATAAAAGCATTGGCTTGAAGCACGCCTTCTATCCAACCTGGACATCCAAAAAGAATGTCATAAGCTACACATTTTGGATTTTTTATTTGGAGTTTATTTTTGACACGTGTCGCCAAACTTGGAATAATATCGGATTGATTGGTTCCGTATTTCACATCGCCAAAATTGTGTGCGAAAATAATATAATCTAAAGTTTCGGGGTCAATTCCTGAGTTTTCAATCGCTTTTTGCGAGGCTAAGAAAGCCAAATCCGATGAACATTGATCTGGCGAGGCATAACGTCTTTGTTCGATTCCTGTGATGCTTTTAAATTTCCCGACAACCACTTCATTGGGATGCGTAAAAGGACTTCCGTCTTCATTTAAAAAAACATGTTGGTGAAAATCAGCATTGGCCACTTTTATTTCGGGAATATAACTCCCAACACCTGTTATTTTAATCTTCATTGTAAATAAATTAATAATAAAAGGCTAAATTATAGATAAAAAAGATATAATTGAAGGACAATAATGCATAAAATTCACAAATCAGGTAAAATAAGTCTGATGCACAACTACTTTTTGAATAATTAAATTTCGAAATCCTGTGTTTTGTAGGAACATATAAACGCAAAAAATTCGCAAATTATACTACAGTTTAACCGTATATAATTTGCGAATTTACTATGTTTTTTTGCTAGATTATTATTCTAATAATCTCTCCTCTTTTGTTAATCATTTCCATTTGAACGCTTTGGTTTTCGGCTTTGTTGTTTAAAAGCTTAGCTGCTGATTCGATATCATTTACCTTTGCTCCGTCAATACTTAGAATAATATTTCCTTTGAGTTCTTCTTCGTATTGTTTCAGATTCTCGTTCGTTATCGATTTTATTTTTACACCACCACTTAAATTAAATCTAGTTTTTTCTGCGGCAGCAATGTTTTCTAGTTCGATACCTTTAAATTCGGTGTTAAAAGATTCATTTTTGCTTAAAACAACGGGAACGATTTTGTTTTTTCCTTCTCGTATAATGGTAACCTCTACTTTATCGTTCGGTCTTTTTGTGTTGATGTAACCCGAGAGATCTGCAAAAGTAGCAATGTTTTGATTGTCTAATTTAATAATGATATCGCCCTTTTGCAATCCAGCTTTTTCGGCGCCAGATTTTTTCTGTACTTTATTAATATAGAAACCTTGGGTTTCTTTAACCTTTAATTCTTTTGATGCTTGCGAATTCAATTCGCCACCTTCAACGCCAAGAACACCTCTTTGGACATTGCCAAATTCTATTAAATCATCAATTATTTTTCTGGCATTATTCGAAGGTACTGCAAAAGAATATCCTACATAAGAACCAGTTTGTGATGAAATCATGGTGTTGATTCCAATTAATTCTCCTCTTGTGTTTACCAATGCTCCGCCGCTATTTCCGGGATTTACTGCAGCATCAGTTTGTATGAACGATTGAATTCCGCTAGTGTCTAGATTTCTGGCTTTGGCCGAAATAATTCCTGCAGTAACGGTCGAATTCAAATTATATGGATTTCCTACTGCCAAAACCCATTCGCCAATTTTCACCGAATCTGAATTGGCGAAAGTCGTGTAAGGCAATTTCTCGTCGGCAGTAATTTTTAGTAAAGCAATATCCATCTTGGAATCGGTCCCGATTAGTTTTGCAGTATAGGATTTTTTATTGTTTAGCGTGATTTCAATTTCGGAGGCGTCTTTTATAACGTGATTATTGGTTACGATATAACCGTCTTCCGAGATTATTACACCAGAACCAGTTCCAACTTGTTCTTGTTGTTGTCCTCCTTGGAATCCATAGAAATATTCCAAAATAGGATTCGAAACATTTTTACGGGACACATTTTTTACGTGAACCACGGTGTGAATGGTTTTGTCGGCAGCCTCGGTAAAATCAACTGCTTCTGCTGAAAAACCTACATTTCGCCCATAAGAATTTTGGGCTGAAGTTGTAATGGATTTGTTTTCTGAAAAATAGCCATTGTCGTCAAATAACAATTTATAAGATCCTAATGTAACGGATCCACTCAACAGAGATACTAAAAATAAATTTGAAAATCGTTTCATAGTTTTATAGTTATTTAAGAATTTACAGTGTAAAATTAGGGATTTAGATATTCCAACAAAACAGTTTAACGCTCGATTAACAGACTTTAACGTATCATTAATATTTGTACTTTTGTACGCAACAATTTGAAAACACCATGCAATTAGAATTTTATAAATACCAGGGAACAGGAAACGATTTTGTAATGATTGACAATCGTTCGGGATTTTTTCCAAAAGAAAAAGTGCAACTTGTGGCTCGTTTGTGCGACCGACGTTTTGGAATCGGAGCCGATGGATTGATTTTATTGGAAAATGATGAAGCCACTGATTTTAGAATGGTTTATTACAATTCTGATGGAAATCTAAGTTCGATGTGTGGTAATGGTGGTCGTTGTTTAGTTGCTTTCGCTAAATATTTAAAAGTAATTAATGATAATTGTACTTTTATTGCTACCGACGGTTTGCATCACGCCAGCGTTGCCACTGACGGAATAGTTTCTTTGCAAATGATTGATGTGACCAATATTAAAAAAGAAAACGATTATACTTTTATGAATACCGGTTCGCCGCATCACGTGCAAATGGTGGAGGATTTGGAACACTATAATGTAAAAGAAAACGGAGCGAGTCTTCGTTATAGTTCTTTGTATGGAGCAGCAGGAAGTAATATTAATTTTGTGAAGAAAATAAACGAAGACACTTTCTCCCTTCGCACTTATGAAAGAGGTGTAGAAGATGAAACATTAGCCTGCGGAACTGGCGCTACTGCAGTTGCCATTGCAATGCACGTTACAGGACAAACCAACGCTTCTTCTATAAAATTAAATGTTGAAGGCGGAAAACTTTCCGTTTCTTTTGATAAAAAAGGCGATAAGTTTACCAATGTTTTCTTGATTGGGCCAGCGGAATTTGTTTTTAAAGGGGTGGTTGAGTTATAAAAACATCTAACATCTAACTTCTAACCTCTAACTTCCCAAAATGATCACATTAAAAGGCGAAAACATCTATCTCCGAGCACTCGAACCCAATGATTTGGAGTTTGTGTATGCAATGGAAAACGACCAAAGTATTTGGGAAGTCAGCAATACACAAACGCCTTACAGTCGGTTTTTGGTGAAGCAATATCTCGAAAATGCTCATCAGGACATTTATGAAGCCAAACAATTGCGATTGGCAATTTGTCAGGATGAGGATTTTCCAGCTCTTGGATTAATTGATTTATTTGATTTTGACCCTAAGAATAATAGGGCAGGAGTGGGTATTGTAATTCAAGGAAATGAAAATAGAAAACAGAATATCGGTTCTGAAGCTTTACAACTTTTAATTCGATACGCATTTTATCATTTGAATCTACATCAATTGTATGCAAATATTGGCACAGAAAATGAAGCTAGTATTGCTCTTTTTACTAAATTTGGATTCCAAAAAATAGGAACAAAAAAAGATTGGAATATAGTGAACGGAATTTATAAAGACGAGGCTATTTTTCAATTAATTAATAATCAACTTTAAAAATTTTAGTTTTGAATTTAAAAAAGCACCTTACAATTGCATCCGTTATTTTTATTTCAGTATTGCTTATTTATGGCGGTATAGTTGCCAATCAAATTTTTTCTAAAAACACCAAGTTTTCAGAAAATGAATTATTTGTTGAGGTGCCAACAGGTTCGACTTATGAAAATGTAAAGACAATAATTGCTCCTTTTATCGAAAATATGGATCGTTTTGAAATGGTTGCCGATAAAAGAAATTACCCAGTAAACGTAAAACCAGGACGCTTTTTATTCACGAAAGGAATGAATAGTTTTGATTTAGTTAGGTCTTTAAGAAGTAATGTTCCAGTGAAATTGGCATTTAACAATCAAGAAAGATTAGAAGATTTTGCAGGAAGAGTAAGTTCGCAAATAGAACCAGACAGTTTGTTATTGTTGAATACTTTTAAAGATTCAATCTTTTTAAAAGAGAATGGTTTTACTACTGAGAATGTTTTTGTAATGTTTATTCCAAATACTTATGAGGTATATTGGAATATTTCTGCTGAGAAATTCCGTGATAAAATGATCAAGGAATACCACAATTTTTGGAACAAAGAACGAATTGCAAAGGCAAAAAAACAAGGTTTAACTCCTGTTGAAGCCACTATTTTAGCTTCGATTGTCCACAAAGAATCGGTTAAAAAAGACGAAAGACCAAGAATTGCTGGAGTTTATTTGAATAGAATGAGACTGGAAATGCCGCTGCAGGCTGATCCCACTGTGATTTTTGCCATTAAAAAGGAAGATAATGATTTTCAGCAAATTATCAAAAGAGTCTTTTACAACGACTTGTTTTTGAACTCTCCTTACAACACCTACAAAGTGATTGGACTTCCACCGGGACCTATTGCAATGCCTGATATTACGGCTTTAGAAGCAGTTCTGAATCCTGAAAAAAACGATTTTATTTATTTCTGTGCCAGTGTAGAGCGTTTTGGTTACCA
Organism: Flavobacterium psychrophilum; assembly: GCA_945878515.1. Lineage (GTDB taxonomy): Bacteria > Bacteroidota > Bacteroidia > Flavobacteriales > Flavobacteriaceae > Flavobacterium > Flavobacterium psychrophilum_I. Next base: position 20,548 of record CAMCTL010000003.1, read on the forward strand.
TGAATTTGCCGCTACTTTGCCAGAACACAATTTGAACGCAAAAAAATATTCCGATTGGATTAACGGTCAAGGTGTAAAAAGGTAATTTTGAACGTCAAAAAACAATTTTATTTTTTCTTTCTGTTTGTGTTCCAAAGTGTTTTGGCACAAAATTCATTCGACACTTTTCTAAAACCTTCCGATTCTTTAAACCATAAAAGACAAAAATCAGTATTCATTGCCGAAGCCGCTTGGGTCTCTGGAGCTTTGATTGGCTTGAACCAACTTTGGTATGCCGATTATCCTAAATCCAATTTTCATTTTATAAACGACAATGCTGATTGGATGCAAATGGATAAAGTGGGACATCTTTATTCTTCCTATCACATTGGAAGAGTTGGTGCAGAAGCGCTGAATTGGAGCGGAGCAAGCAAGAAAAATCAACTGATTTATGGCGCTAGTTTAGGTTTTGTATTTCTCACGGCTGTTGAAGTTCTAGATGGTCATTCTGCCGAATGGGGAGCATCAATGGGCGATGTTGTTGCTAATGCTTCGGGAACTGCTTTGTATGTTTCACAAGAATTACTCTGGAAAGAACAACGAATTATACCTAAATTTTCTTTTCACAAATCACAGTATTCGACTATTAGACCTGACATTTTAGGCAGCACAATTTCAGAGCAAATTCTCAAAGATTATAATGGTCAAACTTATTGGCTTTCGGCCAATTTATATTCCTTTTCAAAGACATCAAAATTGCCTCAATGGTTGAACCTTGCTTTTGGATATGGAGCCGAAGGAATGATAGGCGAAAAAGAAGGAAATTCGTTACAGATTTATACTCCAAAACCAGAAAAATTCAGACAATTTTATCTTAGTTTGGATGTCGATTTGACAAGAATTCATACAAAATCTCATTTTTTGAAGACTTTTTTTTCCGTTTTTAACACCATAAAAATTCCTGCGCCAACTCTCGAATACTCGACTCACAGTGGGTTCAAGTTCCATGCATTTTATTTTTAGATAATATTAACAGATTGATTTTCAGTTATATTTTTGATTTTTCGAATTTCTGCTTATCTTTGCGGCGTAGAAATTTCAATACGGGACAGCGTTTGAAGAAAAACATTTTATGATAAACAAGTGGTTTTTTTATACAAGTTTAGCTCTAGTTATTGCCTTTTTAAGCTCCGGTTTTAAACCCTCTGAATTGGACTCCAACGATTGGTTTCTAATTAACGAAAAAGATGGAACACACTACTTATTTCCATCTCAAAAACAAAATGATTATTCTGATTTTAATGTTCCTTATACAGGAAAATTTTTTATTGGTTACAAAGAAGCAATCGCATTCAAAGAATCACAAGGAAAGTATAGAAAAATAAATTCTCTTGGTTATTTGGGCAAATACCAGTTTGGCACTGTAACTTTAAAAACGGTTGGAGTTTATGATAGTCGGCAGTTTTTGAATAGTCCTAAAATGCAAGAAAAAGCTTTTGTGGCGCTACTTTCCAAAAACAAATCGGAATTAAAAGATATTATCGAAAAATATGAAGGTCAAATTGTTGCTGGAATTTTAGTTACAGAGTCAGGCGTATTGGCAGCAGCGCATCTTGGTGGCGTTGGTTCAGTAAAAAAGTTTTTTAAACATGATGGTAAACGCTATTTAAAAGACGCTTATGGAACCTCGATACGAAGTTATATGAGAGATTTTGGAGGTTATGAAACTTCTGGAATTATCGCCGATAGTAACGCGACAGTGCAGTAATTTAGTTTTGGTAGATTTTTTAGCCACGACCCAGCAAAGCGAACTGACGAAGTAATTGCACTAATTTCCACGAATTAATTTCTGGAAATTAGTGTAATTCGTGGCTTTTTTTATGATTGAGTAATGTCGTGTTTTGCTAATGCAATCTCTATAATTACTATTGACTTTACAATATACAATAAGACTATATACAAATCTCTTTGCTTACATCTTATGAATAATAAAAATAGTAGGACGATTGTGTAAATCTACTTGTGCTTTTTTCCATTCTGAAGCTCTCATAGTTTTGATGAATTCTGTTGGCATAGTGATGTCAGTTGCCACACAAATGCAAGTCGATGGATTCAAGGCTTGAATAATGTCCTCTAACATTTTATTATTTCTGTAAGGCGTTTCAATAAAAATTTGAGATTGGTTTTTATCTTGAGATAATTTTTCTAAATTTTTTAAGGCTGCTTTTTTCTCGGCTTTGTCAATTGGAATATAACCATTAAAAGCAAAACTTTGTCCATTCATTCCAGATGCCATAATCGCCAATAAAATCGAAGATGGACCAACAAGCGGAATGACTTGAATTCCTTTTTCGTGCGCCAATTTTACAATCACAGCACCAGGATCAGCTACTCCGGGGCAACCCGCTTCGCTCATTAAACCTACGTTTTTACCTTCTAAACAAGGTTGTAGCATTTTTGAGTGTTCAGCAATTTCGGTGTGTTTGTTTAACGAATTTAATCGCAACGTTGCTTGAACTTTTTGTGGTTGAATGCTTTTTATGAATTTCCGAGCCGTTTTTTCATTTTCTACAATGTAATCGTCAATGAAATCGATGCTTCTTTTTATCGTTTGCGGCAAGACATCATTTGGGTCGCCCTCGTCGCCTAAAGTAGTTGGAATTAAATAAAGTTTTCCTAAATGTGAGTTCGATTTTGTTGTCAAGGGTAAAGTAATTATAAATTAAAAAATGATTGGCGCAGTTTTTTTACTATTTCACTCTGTAAAAAACATCTTCAACATCAATTTTCAAATCAGGCAATAAAGAGCTCTTAAGTATCTCTCCTTCTACAAATGGCTTTGAGCCAATGAATTCGCCGTTTTTTAAGGTGTAAATTAAAACCATTCTTTCAGTAGGATTCACAATCCAATATTCCAAAACACCTGCTTCTAAATACAAATTGAATTTTGTGTGTATATCGTGTTTGCTATTATTCGGCGAAAGTATTTCAACTATTAAATCGGGTGTGCCATTACATCCTTTTTCATCAATTTTGCTTTCATCACAAATCACACACAAATCAGGTTGCACTACTGTAGTGTCTTTTTTTGCTGATTTTATAGGCAAGCGAACATCAAAAGGAGCTACAAATACATAACAAGTCTTTTTTTTGAAATAGGTATAAAAATTACCATTCAAATTTTGTGAAATTTTTTGATGATCTGAACTCGGTGCGGGACTCATTTTATTTATAAACCCCTTTATTAATTCAACCCGTTCCGAAAACTGCCAAAGCAAATAATCTGAATACGTATAGGTTTTGGTTAAATCTAAATCCGAAAATTTTTTTACTATGTTTGACATTATAGTTGTTTTGCACAAAGTTATAAAAACTAAGTATCGAATTCAATAAATAAATATTCTTTGGCAATAAACATATAAAACCGTAGTCGTAACTGCCGATTGTTTGAGCACCATTGCAAAAGCTGATGCTATTTTGATCATTGAAAACGGAACAATTATCGAATCAAGAAATAATCAAGATTTACTTTTGCAAAAAGGAAGATATTTTGATTTGTTGAACAAACAAATGTTGTTGTAAAAATCACGAATGTTTTTCAATGAGTTTTTTTGCAATGATGTCACAAGTTTCATCGAGCATTTGGTAAACCACTTCAAACCCATTGGCTACACCATAATAAGGATCTGGCACATCTACATTTTCACTTGGAAATAATTCGTTCAAAATAAGTTTTACCTTGTTTTTTTGTTCTTGATTAACAGCTAGTTCAATTACATCCTGATAATTAGAATAATCCATTACGTAAATGTAATCAAAGGCTTCAAAATCATTTTTTGCGAATTGTCTTCCTTTTTGCTTAGAAATATCAATATTGTGTTTTTTGGCTACTGCAATGGAGCGTTCATCTGGTTGGCGGTCTATATGCCATGAACCAGTTCCAGCAGAATCTACTATAAACTGGTCTTTTGGAAGTTTGGAGCACAATATGCCTTCGGCAAGTGGTGACCGACAAATATTCCCTAAACAAACCATTAAAATCTTGATTGGCATAGCAATTTAAATGGTTAATTTTTTAGTAATATCATCTACAAATTTCTTGAATTGTTTGTCAGTAGAAACTAAATTATCAACGGTTTTGCAAGCGTGTAAAACAGTTGCATGATCACGATCGCCTATTTGTGAACCAATGTTTGCTAAAGAAGCTTTGGTATATTTTTTAGCAAAAAACATTGCCAATTGACGTGCTTGAACTATATGTCGTTTTCTAGTTTTGGACTGTAGGGTTTCTAAATCCAATAAAAAATAATCGGAAACCACTTTTTGTATATAATCAATAGAAATTTCTCTTTTAACATTTTTCACAAATTTTTCAACCACACTTTTGGCCAAATCCAGTGTTACTTCTTTTTTATTGAAAGAAGATTGTGCAATTAAGGAAATGATAGCGCCTTCTAGTTCTCTAACATTCGACTTGATGTTTTTTGCAACATATTCAATAATTTCATTTGGAATTTCTACGCCATCACGAAACAATATGTTCTTTAAAATTGAAATTCTGGTTTCGTAATCTGGCTGGTGCAATTCAGCTGATAAACCCCATTTGAAACGAGATAATAATCTTTGTTCTATATCTTGCATATCAACAGGCGCTTTGTCCGAAGTCAAAATCACTTGTTTTCCATTCTGGTGCAAATAATTAAAAATATGGAAAAATACATCTTGAGTTCCTGTTTTTCCAGATAGAAATTGAACATCATCAATAATTAAGACATCAATTAATTGATAAAAATGAATAAAATCATTTCTATTATTTTTCTTTACAGAATCAATATATTGCTGTGTAAAAATTTCTGCAGAAATGTACAATACCGTTTTATCAGGATATTTATCTTTGATTTCTACACCTATTGCGTGAGCCAAATGTGTTTTTCCTAAACCTACACCTCCAAAAATTAATAATGGGTTAAAAGAAGTTCCGCCTGGTTTATTGGCCACAGCCATTCCTGCTGAACGTGCTAGCCTATTAGAATCTCCTTCTAGAAAATTGTCAAAACTGTAATTGGCATTTAGTTGCGATTCGATTTTTAAATTTCGAATACCTGGAATAACAAACGGATTTTTCAGCTCCGGATTAAGATTCTTGTATGGCGCATCAACATCTTGCGGCTTCATGGGGCCTCTATTTGAACTAGGCAACTGCTCAGTAAAAGGTTGTTTATTGCCATAAGTATTTTCCATTTTGATTTTATAGAGTAACTTTGCATTTTTACCGAGTTCTCTAGTTAAAGCAACTTTAAGCAATTTAACGTAATGTTCTTCTAGCCATTCATAAAAAAATTTGCTTGGAACCTGAATATACAAAGCATTATCTGTAAGTTCAACTGACTTTATAGGCTCAAACCACGTTTTGTAGGCTTGGTCCGAAGTATTGTCTTTTATAAATGAAAGGCAGTTTTCCCATACTGATTGTGCATTTTTGTTCATAAATTTGGTTAAATTAATTCGTTCTGGTGATGATTTTAAATAAAAAACACAGCTAATTCAGTAGGGTTTTTAGGGAAAGCAAATATGTGAATAAATATCGCTAAAAAAAAATTTTTAGTAGGTGTTTTTTATAAAATATTATCGTATAAAGGTTTCTATAGTCTAATCTTTTAATAAAATATTCAATGGATTATCATCATATTCAAATTCGTGTTCGTTACTCGGAAACAGATCAAATGCAGGTAGTTTATCACGGAAATTATGCACAATATTTTGAAATAGGAAGGGTTGAATGGCTTAGAAACAAAGGGATTTCATATAAATTGATGGAACAAAGTGGGATTATGCTTCCAGTAGTTTCCTTGACCATGAATTATAAAAAACCTGCTAGATATGACGAGCTTTTAACCTTAAAAACCATACTTAAAAATAGAACTTCTGTAAAGATTGAATTTGACTATGAACTGTACAACGAAAAAGAAGAGTTATTAACAACTGGCAATTCTATTTTGGTTTTTGTTGACATGAAAACCGGTAAACCTATGAGTCCACCGCCTTATATTATTGATATTTTGAATACTATTAATCAATAGAATTAAAATGCTGTTTATTTCGCAAAAAAATACTTTTTTTAAAATTTCTAAAGCTTTTTAATTTGCACTTCAAACATAGAATTAAAAATGTCGAAAATTATTTCGGCATTTTTTTTTCGACTAAGAATTTCGATTTCGCAACTCATTTCCATTTTTTGTGAAACTATTTCAATGTCTTTTTCCTTACAAATTCGCATTACTTTACTGATGTTTTTATAATCGAATGTAATTTGAAATCTAATGTGGATAATTTTTTCGATAATTTCGGCTGATTCCAAAGTCATTTGAGCAGAAGTTCTATAAGCTGAAATCAAGCCGCCAACGCCTAATTTAATTCCTCCAAAAAGCCGAACAATTACGACCAAAACATTGGTAACTCCAAAAGATTGAATTTGACCATAAATAGGCATTCCAGCTGTGTTACTAGGTTCGCCATCATCGTTTGCTCTATATATTATGGTGTCAGTGCCAATTTTGTATGCGTAACAATAATGTACGGCATGTGGATGCTGTTTTCGTAAACTGTCAATTATGGGTTTTATTCCTGATTCTGATTGAAATGGAAAAGCATAACCATAAAATTTGCTGTTTTTTTCTTTTAAAAGAATTTCTGTAGATGGACAAGCTATGGTTTTATAGGTATCTTCCATTTCCGATGGCAAAATTCAATTACAATATCAATTTCAAAATTCAATTTCAAAATTCAATTACAATATCAATTACAATATCAATTTCAAAATTCAATTCTAATATCAATAGATAATTGCTGTTTGATTTTTGGTTGGGTTGTTTTGTTATTTTTTTATTGCCATTGATATTGCCATTGCCATTGATTTTTTTTTATAGCTCAAATTCTTTTTTCTTAAATAAATCTACCACATCTTCTTGACCGACTTGCAAATTCCAAACTTGAATTCCCAGCGAAAGTGCCGCATCAGTATTTTCTTTTTTATCATCTACAAATAAGGTGTTTTTTGCGGATAAATTATGCGTTGTTAATACAAAATTGAAAATTTCTGGGTCCGGTTTTCGCATGCCCATCTCAAAAGAAAAATAGACTTTTTCAAAACATTGGTAAAAATCGCTGTAAAAGGAAACCCCATTTTCTTGCTCGAAACTGTCTATATGAATAGAATCCGTATTGCTCAATAAAAATAATCTATATTTTTCAGACAGTTTTTGAAGGAATTCTAATCTATATAAGGGGAAATCTAGCAAAACGGCTTTCCAAGCGATTAATATGTCTTCTGGTGAAGCATTTGGAACTTGTTTTTGAAGCCCTTGCAGGAAGTTTTCTTCGGAGATTTGTCCTTTTTCAAATTGAAGATTCAATTCATTCAATTCGCTATTCCATTCAGATAACCCCAATTTTTTTAAACCATTTATAGTGCCTTCTTTATCCAAATTGATAAAAACATCACCAAAATCAAAAATAATAGTATCAATCATTGTTTCTAGATATTAATAGTTTGTCATTATATATAATTTGTTTTTCCATATTGTTTAAAGCTAAAATTGGAGCTTTAATTCCAGATTCAAAATTCTGAATTCCAATAAAAACACGGGCTTCGTCCCAAAGATTTTTGTCAATAAAAGTTTGTAAAGTTTGCGCGCCACCTTCAATAATCACCGATTGAATTTGGTGTTTATACAATACATTTAGTATTTGTTCAGCCAGATTTTGTTTGAAATTAATTTTTTCAAAGATAGTGTTTTCTTCGTTAATTGTCTTCGGAACAGCTGAAAGAACTATTGTTTTTAATTGATTGTCAAATACATGACTATTTTTTGGAATCCTATTATTCTGGTCTAAAACTATTCTAACTGGATTTTTTCCAGTCCAATTTCGGACATCTAATGTTGGATTGTCATCAATAGCAGTTTGGGTTCCCACCAGAATGGCTTGTTCTTCACTCCTCCACTTATGAACCAGTTGACGTGAATATTGATTGGTTATCCAAACTGGTTTTCTGTTTTTTATGTCATCCTGAGCCTGTCGAAGGATCAATGGTGCAATAAAACCATCTAGCGTTTCCGCCCATTTCAATATCACGTAAGGTCTTTTCTTTTCATGAAAAGTAAAAAACCGTTTGTTTAGTTCTTTGCATTCATTTTCAAGAACTCCAACGGTGACTTTTGCTCCAGCTTCAATCAGTTTTTTAATTCCGTTTCCTGCGACTTTTACATTCGAATCTACTGTTCCGACAACCACATTAGGAATCTTATTTTCAATAATTAAATCGCAACAAGGCGGCGTTTTTCCAAAATGGCTGCAAGGTTCCAAACTCACGTAAATAGTGGAGCTTTTCAATAAGGATTTGTCTTTAACGGCATTTACAGCATTCACTTCGGCGTGTGGCTCACCCGATTTTTTGTGCCAGCCTTCGCCAATTATTTTACCATTACAAACAATAACACTTCCCACCATCGGATTTGGATAAGTTGTTCCAAAACCATTTTTGGCTAGCTCGAGACAACGGCGCATATATTTTGAATGATTTTCCACAAATGCAAAAGTAATGATTTTTGTGTTTTGGATTTACTTTTGAATCTTTGGATTAATCCAATAAACAATACTTATTTTTGTACAATTAAAATCAATATTGCAATATAATGGACAATTGTATTATCAGAAAAATTGAAAAGAAGGACAATCAAGCGGTTGCCCAATTAATAAGAAATGTTTTTGACGAATTGAATATTCCCAAAGTTGGAACTGCTTATGCTGACTCCTATTTGGATTTTATGTTTGAAGAATACAATAAACCAAAATCGGTTTATTTTGTGGTTGAACACGGCGGGAAAATTATTGGTTCTGCGGGAGTTGCACCTTTGGAAAACGAAGTTGAAACCATTTGCGAATTGCAAAAAATGTATTTCTTGCCAGAAGCGCGTGGTTTGGGAATTGGAAGCCAAATGATGAAACTATGTTTGCAAGCGGCTAAGGATTTTGGTTTTCAAAAATGCTATCTCGAAACAATGCCATTTATGAACGATGCGCAGAAACTCTATAAAAAAGTGGGTTTCGAATATATTTGTTCGCCAATGGGAAGCACGGGACACGTTTCTTGTCCAGTTTGGATGCTGAAAGAATTAAGTTAATTGATGAACAAAAAAATTAAAGATTATAGAACGCAATTCATTCAGGAACTTTCATCAATTTACGATGTTGGCGAAGCGGAAAGTTTTTTCTATTTGATTTTGGAAGAAAAGCAAAAACTGAAAAGAATTGATTTGGCATTGAATCCTGATTTGACTTTTTCGAATGAAGAAATAGAATATTGGAATTCAATATTAGAACAACTCAAAAAAGAAATTCCGATTCAATATTTACTAGGTAAAACTAGTTTTTATGGTTTGGAACTTGAAGTCAATTCAAATGTCTTAATTCCAAGGCCAGAAACCGAAGAATTGGTAGATTGGATTATTCAAAGTCAGAAGTTGTCCTTCGACTCCGCTCAGGATCACAGCACGAAGTTAAAAATAGTTGACATTGGTACGGGAAGCGGTTGCATTGCGATTTCATTAGCCAAGAGTATTCTGAATGCTCAGGTTTTTGCCATTGATGTTTCGGAAAAAGCATTGGCAACAGCCCAGAAAAATGCTGTTATGAATGAAGTTGAAGTCAATTTTATTATGGCTGACATTTTGAAAATTAACGATTTAAAAAAACTTCCCACTTCCCACCGCCGTCCCGAGCCTGTCGAGGGATCACTTCCCACTTATTTTGACATGATCGTTTCGAATCCTCCCTATGTTCGGGAATTAGAAAAAGCGGAAATCAAGAAAAATGTTTTGGATAATGAACCTCATTTGGCTTTGTTTGTTGAAGACAATGATGCACTTATATTTTACAGAAAAATAGCCGAATTGGCAAAGAAAAATCTTTCTCCAAACGGGCAATTGTTTTTTGAAATCAATCAGTATTTAGGAAAAGAAATGATTGAATTATTAGAAAATATAGGTTTCAAAAACGTTGAATTGCGACAAGATATTCATGGAAATGATAGAATGATTCGAGGTACGAGGTGAGAAGTACGAGGTACGAAATGAGAAGTTAGAAGTATGAAGTGAGAGTTACAAAGTTAGAAATTTTAAAAAATTTAGTTATGATCGATATGAAAGCAAGAACGAAGCAATTTACTATTGATAGTTCTTATTTATGTACCAAATTACCAACTACTAGAGAATTTAATGCTTATGTAAATCAACTTATAAGATGTTCGAGTTCTGTAGGTGCCAACTATAGAGCATCGCAAAGAGCAAAATCCACGGCGGATTTCATTAACAAGTTAAAAATTGTTGAAGAAGAAGCAGATGAAAGTAGTTTTTTTCTTGAAATTATTCTTGAAATTAATAAAAACCAAGATTTAAAATTTGAAATTGAAAAACTTCTAAAAGAGTCAAATGAAATCCTAGCAATTGTTGTAGCGTCAATAAAAACAGCTAAAAACAATCTTAACAAAAAATAAATTTATATTATTTTTTTTCTTCATATTTTTCACCTCGAAATTCTAACTTGTACCTCTAAGTTCGTACCTCTAATTTCGTATCTCGTACTTTGAATTATTCATATCTCAATGCCTCAATCGGATCGAGCTTAGATGCTTTGATAGCTGGATATAAACCAGAAACTACAGCAACTGCAAAACTGGTAATAAAAGCCGAAACAATAGCTGCCCAAGGAATTACAAAAACAAAATTTATAGCCGTTGCAATGCCAAAACCAATTAAAATACCAAAAATAATTCCTATTAATCCACCCATTTGACCAATTATTAATGTTTCTATAAAAAACTGGAAGGCGATGGTACTTTTTTTAGCGCCCAATGCTTTTCGAACACCAATTTCTCTGGTGCGTTCAGTAACAGAAACTACCATAATATTCATCAAGGCTATAGACGAACCCAAAATAGTGATGATGCCTATGAGCCAAGAGGCTAATCCTAGATATTGTGTAATACTTAATATTCTGTTGATAAGATCGTCACTCCTAACAATGGAAAAATTATTGTCTTGCACAGGACTTAATTTTCGGACTCTTCGCATTGTACTGTTTGCATTGTCGATGGCCTCGTCCAACAAATCTTTTTTAGCCACCATTACACTAAGCGTATAATTAATACTTGGTGCAGTAAACAACGAACGCGCCACTTGAATGGGGATTAAAACCCTTAAATCTTGGCTGTTACCAAAGGTGGAACCTTTTTCTTTTAACACGCCAATAACTTTAAATTTAGCGCCACGAATAGAAATTATTTTGTCTATGGGGTTGACATTTTTAAGTAATCCTTTTTCAAAATCGGAACCAACAATACAAGAATAAGTGTTGTTTTGTATGTCAAATCCAGTAAAATTTCTTCCTGAACTGGTTTCTAAACCCGAGTTCACCATAAAATATTCGTCAACGCCAACAATTATATTTTCTGGATCGGTTTTATCGGATTCAAATTTTATTTCAGCGGTAGAAGTTGCCGTAAATGAGATGGATGTTTCAGTCAACGGGTAACTATATTTATTTTTGAAAGCCACTGATTCTGGATAAGAAATAATGGGATTTATGATTTCTCTTTCGTCTCCACCACGTCTTCTCGTTGTGCTTTCATACTGATTGATATTGAAAGTATTGGCTCCCATAGAAGCAAAATCCGAAGAAATGGTATTTTCTAAAGCTGAAACAACGGTTAAAATCCCCACCAAAGCGGTAATTCCAATGGCAATAATCATTACAGTAAGTATGGTGCGCAACAATTGGGTTCTGATAGAACCAAAAGCAATTCGGACGTTTTCTCGAAATAATTTAAGCATAGTACTAATTTGTCACGAAATTACAATTTTTGTTACAAGTTTGTTTTAGAAGAAGTGATATTTATCTTGTGGTATTATATTTGTAGGAAAACAAAAAAACAAAAAACAAAAAACAAAAAATGAAAATGAAAAATAATTATGTAGTACTTTTTTGTGCCTTTTTTATAAGTTTTCTGGGAAACGCTCAGAATTTTAAAAGTAGTAAAAAAATTGTTGACAAAACCACAAAATTGCCCTTAGAAAACGTTGCGATTTATAACGACAAAGATAATTCTACAACAAATCAAGAAGGATTTTTTGTTTTTATTTCCGAGAAAAACGAAATCAATTTCAATTTATTAGGCTATAACTCACTTAAAACTACTTTTGAAGCGCTAGAAAAGCAAGACACCATTTTTATGGAGGCCAAAGCCTTTGAATTAAAGGAGGTGGTTATAACAAATGTAGAGCCATTTATCAAAAAAGTCTATAATAAAATGGAGGAAAATTATAGCTCAAATTATACTTCAAACTTCTTTTTAAGGAATGTTCTTAAAAAAGACAATAGCATCGTTGTGTTGCAAGACATACACGCAAAAAGAGCTAAAAATACAAATCCTAAAAACCCAGATGAAATTCAAGTTTTAAACATGCGAAAAACAAGTTTTTTTGAAAAAAAGGATCAGATTGATTTTAGATTTCCTGACTTGAACGAGTTTTTTAGAGGTTTATTTCCTGCATTGGATAAAAACATTTTCACAGAAGAAGACTATAACGACCTTGATTTCAGGAAAATTCTATTTGAATCGAAAGAAAAAAATGTTGAAGGACAGATTTTTAAAGGGTATTTTGTAATTAATCGCAATGATTATGCAGTTGTGGAATTTTTTACAACCATGAGAGATAATCCAGAAGTGGTTCCTTATAAAAAAATTACCTTTTCGAGTGTGCAATATAGAACAACAAAATATGAGAGATTAATGAAATTCAGTAAAAACAGCACCTTAAATAAATATTATTTACAACTGTCAAAACTTATGGCGAACGTGGAGGTTGTTCCAGGCACAAAAAGTGGAAGTTCTTTTTATTTTAACTTAGCTATGGATTATTTTACGACTAGTAGTTTTACAAATGAAAAAGTTGAACCTAATTTTGCGACGGATAAGGATGTTTTTAAAGCGAAGTTTCCTTATTCAGCTGAATTTTGGAACAATCAAAATCAATTGCCTTTAACTACTGAATTAAAAGATTTTTTAAAACGAGTTTCTGAAAATAAAGACAAAAAAAAGGAATTTGAGATAATTGGGAATTTCTAAAAGTTTTTGTTTTAAAATAAAGATATTTGCATTGCGAAATAAGAAGTAAGAGATTAGAATTAAGAAGTAGCAGTACTCGAAATTTTTAACTTCTAACTTCTGCCTTCTAACTTCTAACTTTAAGAAATGGCTCAAAAACCAAGCATTCCAAAAGGAACTAGAGATTTTTCACCCGCTGAGGTGGCAAAACGACAATACATTATATCAGTTATAAAAAGCAATTTCGAGAAATTTGGTTTCCAACCAATAGAAACGCCTTCGTTCGAAAACTCTGAAACCTTGATGGGTAAATATGGGGAAGAAGGTGATCGATTGATTTTTAAAATATTGAATTCTGGAGATTTTTTGGATAAAATTTCTGGTGAAGAACTACAAACCATAAACGCTAAACAATTAACTGGTAAAATCTCCGAGAAAGCTTTGCGCTATGACCTAACCGTTCCTTTTGCACGATATGTGGTACAACATCAAAGCGATATTGAATTCCCATTTAAACGGTATCAAATACAGCCCGTTTGGCGAGCCGATCGTCCTCAGAAAGGACGTTTTAGAGAATTTTTTCAATGCGATGCTGATGTTGTTGGTTCGAAATCGTTGTGGCAAGAGGTCGAATTGGTCCAATTATATGATTCAGTTTTTGCACAATTGGGTTTGCAAGGTGTAAATATAAAAATCAATAACCGAAAAATCCTTTCCGGAATTGCTGAGGTTATTGGTGCCAAAGATAAATTAATTGATTTTACGGTGGCTTTGGACAAACTCGACAAAATAGGCGAGGATGGCGTAAAAAAAGAAATGATTGAAAAAGGAATAGGAGAATCTGCTATAGAGAAAGTGCAGCCATTATTCAATTTTACTGGAACTATTTCGGAGAAAATAGAAAAACTTTCCGCATTATTAGCGGAATCTACAGAAGGAATGAAAGGTATAGAAGAGTTGCGTTTTATATGTGATAATGTAACTAATTTGGGCTTGACTCAAGCTATTTTGGATTTAGATGTGACTCTAGCTCGTGGATTAAATTATTACACCGGAGCTATTTTTGAAGTGGCTGCACCAAAAACCGTATCAATGGGTTCCATTGGAGGTGGCGGAAGATACGATGATTTAACTGGAATTTTTGGTTTGCCAAATGTGAGTGGCGTCGGAATTTCTTTTGGCTTAGACCGAATTTATTTGGTTCTCGAAGAATTGAAATTATTTCCAGAAACGGTCACTTCAACCTCAAAAGCATTGTTTATAAATTATGGCGAAAAAGAAGCGTTTTATTCCATGAAAGCCATCACAAAATTGAGGAGTTTTGGAATAAAAGTAGAATTATATCCTGATAATGTAAAGGTTGGAAAACAATTTCAGCACGCTGATAAACGCAGAATTCCTTTTGCTATTATTGTTGGGGAAACTGAAATGAATGAAGGCAAATTTGCTTTGAAAAATTTAATTACTGGTGAACAAGTCTTAGTTGATTTTGATGATTTGAAAGCAAGACTGGAATAATCTATATGATTTAAAAACAAAAATGCCTCGGAAAATTTCGAGGCATTTTTGTTTTTAAATACAAAAAGTTATGCTTTTTTTGAACAACAGCTTTTGCTCTTTTTCTCGCATTTTGCTTTTTCTTCTGTACTACAAGTTGCTTTCTCTTCAGTAGAACATTTTTTTTCACTAGTTGCTTTTTTAGAACAGCAAGTTTCTTTTTTTGTTGCTTCTTTTTTTGCAGGTTTTGTTTCCTGAGCACTAACACTAATTGTGAAAAGAGCGATGGCTAAAACAGTAAATAAGTTTTTCATGATATGGGAAATTAATTTTGATTTTTAAAATAAATATTTAACAAAAGTAATAAAAAAAGTTTCAAGAAAACTTTTGTCAAGTTAATGTTTCTCTAATAAAATCTTCTTTTCATGTTAAAACATGCTGAATACATAATTTATCAAAAGATTTTTTTTAGAAATTAGGAAATATTTTAAAAATAAAAAGCGAACTCGTTTATACGAATCCGCAACTTTATAAATTTTAATCTCGTAGCGAGACCGAGATTTGAACTCGGGACCTCAGGGTTATGAATCCTGCGCTCTAACCGACTGAGCTATCTCGCCATATATTTAAATAGTACTGCATCTTACAATGCGGGTGCAAATATAAAAATTTAATTAAAGGTTACAAGCATATATTTGATAAATAAAAATATTTTTCAAAAGGCTTTTTTTTTGACTTTATATTCTATACATTTCCCAAAAAATTAATTATAGTTTATGGATTCAAAAATAAGATACGAGATAGAATTCCCTATTAATTCATCGCCACAATTGTTGTATCAATATATCTCTACTCCATCTGGTTTATCAGAATGGTTTGCAGATAATGTTAATTCTCGTGGAGAATTTTTCACTTTCATTTGGAATGATTCTGAGGAAAAGGCTAGGCTTGCTTCCAAAAAAACAGACGAAAAAGTAAAATTCAAATGGGTTGATGACAACAATAGAGATTCAGATTACTATTTTGAACTTCATATTTTAGTAGACGAAATCACCAAAGATGTTTCTTTAACGGTTGTTGATTTTGCTGATGCAGATGAAGTAAATGAAGCCAAGCTTTTGTGGGAAAATCAAATATCAGATTTGAAACATGTTATTGGTTCGGTCTAATTTAGCTATAATCTAAACTTTTAGTTGGCCCATTTTTGGGATTTTTTTTGTACGGTATGATAAATTTTAATGGCTCTATGATCTCAAATGACTCCACTTTGCTGTCTAGCAATCGAGGATTTTTATTTGGCGATGCCGTTTTCGAAACAGTGAAAATAGTGAATTCTAAAATTCTTTTTTTAGAAGACCATTATTTTAGATTGATGTCATCTATGCGTATTGTAAGAATGGAAATTCCAATGAATTTCACAATGGAATTTTTAGAAGAACAAATTCTTACTTTGATTAGAGCCAATAAAATCGAACAGTCTTCTCGTGCTAGAATCACTGTTTACAGAAACGATGGTGGGTATTATTTACCAACCAACAACACAGTTTCATATTTGATTGCTGTTCAAGGCCTTGAGAATGTAAAATATCAATTTAATCAAAATGAGTATGTTGTAGATTTGTTTACTGACTTTTATGTTGCAAGACAGTTACTTTCGTCTATAAAAACTACAAATAAATTGCTGAATATTACCGCAAGTATTTATGCTTCAGAAAATGGTTTAGATAATTGTTTGCTTTTAAACGACAGTAAAAATGTAATCGAAGCATTACAAGGAAACTTTTTTATGCTTAAAGGAAATAAGCTTATAACACCACCAGTTTCCGAAGGTTGTTTGAATGGGATTATGAGAAAACAAATTATAAGCTTGGCCAAAACTATAGAACATATCGAAGTGGTTGAAGAAATAATTTCTCCATTTGACCTACAAAAAGCGGATGAATTATTTATTACCAATGTGATAAAGGGAATCCAACCTATTACAAAATACCGAAAAAAGGATTTTGCGATTGATTTTTCGAAAAGATTAGTTCAAAAGTTAAACGACTTGATCGAAGATTAATTAATTATAAGTTGGGTTTATGGGTGTATTGGCCCAAAATAAATATTCTCCGCCCATTTCGATTATCTTTTTTTTCCAAAAGTCAGTGGTTGATTTGCCAATTATTTTTTCGCCGTGATTGTTTTGGTTTATTATCCAAGATCCAGTGGATATTTCAATCTCTAGTTGGCTTTGATCCCAGCCTGTGTAGCCTAAAAAAAACCGAATATTTTTCTTATTTATCTTATTACTATTGATTAGCTCTTTAGTAATTGTAAATTCTCCACCCCAATAGATTCCATTTGCTATTTCAGTACTGTTAGGTATTAAATCTGGTACATTGTGAATAAAATAAAGACTATCCTGTTCAACAGGTCCGCCATTGTAGATTTTTAATGTTGCTTTAATGTCGGGAAGCAAATCATTAATCGTGTACTTTAGAGGTTTATTGATAATAAAACCTACTGAACCTTTTTTATTGTAATCTGCCAATAATATAACTGTTCGATTAAAGTGCAAATCTCCAATTAATGATGGTTCCGCAATAAGTAGTTGCCCTTTTTTTAATTTTTCCGAAGTCATAAAAATATTTTATAAAACGATAAAAAAAGCTAATAAAAAACGTATAAAATTAGACTACAAAAAAACCTTCCAATGGAAGGTTTAAGTTATTTTTAGTATACAATAAATTAGTTTACCGCTCCTTCTAATTCAGCTCCGGCTTTAAATTTCACCACATTTTTTGCAGCAATTTTTATAGTTTCTCCTGATTGAGGATTTCTTCCGTCTCTTGCTGCTCTTGCAGATACTGACCATGATCCGAAACCTACTAGAGATACTCTTCCACCTTTTTTCAAAGTATCGCCTACATTTCCTAAAAATGATTCTAAAGCTAATTTTGCAGCAGCCTTAGTAATTCCTGCATCGGCAGCTATAGCATCGATTAATTCTGATTTGTTCATAATTTTTATTTATTAGATTGTGGTTAAAAAATTTAATATAACAAAATTAAAAGGAATATGTTTCTTTCCTAATGTTTTGATTAATTTCAGCCTATTTTGTTGATAACTTGCTTTTTTTGTTCATAAACCAATGTAAATTCTTCAAAAAACACATAGAAAACACTCGTTTTGTTTACCTTAGTATGCCCTTGCATTTTCAGAGAAAGCCATTCCATTGAGTAATTCACCTACATTCATCAATTTTTTTCCAGGAAATTGAATGCTGACAATCTCAATGTAGCCATCTTTAACCGCAATTTTCATTTCTTTTTTACTGAATATTAGGCTTCCATTTAGGATAGAATGTTTTTCTAAAGTCATTTTTGCTTCATTAATTTTCACATTCCATTCTTGATTTTTGTCCTGAACATAACACCAAGCCGTTGGATAAGGACTCAAACCTCTAATTAAATTATAAATTTCCTCTGCCGATTTCGTCCAATCAATCTTGCAATTTTCTTTATTTAATTTATATGCGGTTTTTAGTTCGGGATTTTCTTTTTGAATTCTCGTTACAAGATTGCTATTTTCAATCAATGTCAAAGTTTCTAGAACAGTTTCGGCTCCCAATAGCATTAACTTATCGTGTAATTGTCCCGCGTTTTCGTTGGCGGTAATTTCAATTTTTGAACTAAGAATTATTGTTCCTGTATCAATTTTATCATCAATAAAGAAAGTAGTAACGCCAGTTTTTGCCTCGCCATTTATGATGGCCCAGTTTATTGGAGCTGCTCCACGATAATTAGGTAGCAAAGAGGCGTGAAGATTAAATGTTCCGTATTGCGGCATTTTCCAAACTACTTCTGGCAACATTCTAAAGGCAACAACGATTTGTAAATTGCACCGCAAAGCTCTTAATTCATTTAAAAAATCCTCATCTTTTAAGTTTGTGGGTTGCAATAAAGGTAGATTGTTTGCTAGGGCATACTCTTTTACAGCCGAATATTTTATCTTCTGACCACGTCCAGCGGGTTTGTCTGCTGCTGTAATAACGCCCACAATATTATAATTGTTCTTGATTATTTTATCTAAAATGGCAACTGCAAATTCTGGAGTTCCCATAAATACGATTCTTAATTTTTCCATTGTCATTGTGAGGAACGAAGCAATCTCCTCATTACTTAAGTGAATATTTGTTGTTGGATTTAATAGCAATTTTATTGTTTTCCAATAAGTTTTGCAAAGCAAAGATAACTTCGTCTTCACTATTTTTTGTAAGTTTTTGAATTTCTCTAGAATTTAATTCTTGTATTTTTAAAAATGCAATGATTTTTTCTGAAATTAATGTCGGCCTACTGATCTTTTCTTTTTTAGAAATGCAATAGGAACATATTCCACAATCAGTTGTGGTTTCTTCGCCAAAATAATTCAAAATCAAATTGCTTTTACACGCTTTTTTCTCGTTAATGTAATTCAAAACCGATTCGAACTGATTTACTTTTTGACTATTTTGGATTCTTAAATATTTTTCGACTCGATTAATTGTTTTTTCATCTTCGCGCACTTCATTGAAAATAATTGTAGCATCATTACTTTTTTTCTGATAGTCAATGATTTCGAGTTTTTTTAATTTTTCAAAAACAGATAGGATTTGCTTCTCGTCACATTTTGATTTGTTTACAATTAAAGATAAGTTGATAACAGTTTTCGATTCGTAAATTCCAGAGTAGTTTCGTAGCAAAGCCAAAATAATAGCTTCCTCATTTGGATTCAAGCTAATGTAGCGAATGACTTCCCGTGACTCAATGATAAACTGAATTTTGATTTTCTCCGAATATTCCTGAGACAAACTCAATATTCCTTGACGATCAAGAAATTGAATGGCATTGAAGGTCTTCAAGGTTGGAAACCCATATTTTTGACAAAAGTGATTCAAATTGAAAGAAAATTGCTCGTTTATTCCTTCTCCATAAGCAATTCGGAGGTAAGTACACAATTTAATATAAATGTGAGTGAGAATTATTTTATCGGGTAACACATTGATAAATTGGCTTTGCGCCTGAAGCTTGTCAGATGGACTCGTTAAAACAATAGCATAAGCTTTTTCCTCATTTCTTCCCGCTCTTCCCGCTTCCTGATAATAACTTTCGATGCTTTCGGGCAGATGAATATGAATAACTGTTTTTACATTCGATTTGTCGATTCCCATTCCAAAGGCATTGGTAGCAACCATAATTGGCGACTCTTCATTCATCCAAAGGCTCATGTTTTTTTCTTTTTCCTTAACCGATAATCCGCCGTGATAAAATGTTGCTTTAAATCCTAGCGTTTGCAATTGCGAAGCCGTATCAGAGCACGACCTTCTATTTCTGACATATATTATGGAAGGTTGTGGATTCTTCGTCAGGATTTGTTCGATTCGATACAATTTGTCTTCGACTTTAAAAACCATATAAGCGATGTTTTTCCGTGCAAAAGATTTCTGAAAAATGACCGGCTTTTCTAGTTTCAACTGAAGAATTACATCCTCAAGAACTGTTTTTGTTGCCGAAGCTGTTAAAGCCAAAAACGGAACTTTTGGGAAATGAGCTTTAAGATTGGCAATTTTTAAATAGGCTGGACGAAAATCGTGTCCCCATTGCGAAACACAATGTGCTTCATCGATAGCAATAATATTGATAGAAAGATTTTTTATGCGTTCTAAAATCCAATCCGATTGTAGCCGTTCTGGCGATAAATACAAAAATTTATAATTTCCAAATTCGCAATTGTCCAAGAGTGCAATCATTTCTTCCGTTTGAATGCCGCCAGTTAGTGCAATGGCTTTGATACCAATATTTTGTAAATGCTGTACCTGATCTTTCATTAGCGCAACCAAGGGCGAGATAACCAAACAAATTCCATCCATCATCAACGCAGGAACTTGAAAACAAATCGATTTTCCGCCACCTGTTGGCATCAAACCAAAAGTATCATTGCCCTCCAAAATCGAAGCTATAATTTCGTCTTGTGGAGACCTAAACTGTTCGTGTTTCCAATACTTCTGAAGAATTTGTAATGCTGTTTGCATCTTTAATTTGTAAGTTAAAAGCTAAGTTAAACTACTTTGAACCATTTTCTAAAATTGGACTAAAGTAAAGAAAAAATTTGTAATTCCTTGCACTTTTTTTTGCTTACCTATTTTCAATACTATCTTCATTTATCCAAAGTTAATAGTACATATTTACGATCGATTTAATATTACGGCTTTCTATATTTTTTAAGTTCTAAATCCTAAATCTAAAATCAAAACTGTATCTTTGCTTTTATTTTTATTTTAGATGAAGTCAGAAAAAGAAACCCAAGAATTTTATGAAAGGTTAAGAACAGAATTGGATTTGAGTACTACTTGGCCTTCCATTTATTTGTACAAATTTATAGTGCCATCCAATAAAGAAAATATACTTCGTGTAGAAGAAGTCTTTGATTGTATGGGAGCAGTTATTAAAACTACGAAATCAAAAACAGGAAAATATACAAGTATTTCTGTGGATGTGTTGATGAAAAATTCTCAAGAAATAGTTGATAAATACATCGAATTATCAACAATTAAAGATATTATTTCCCTGTAAGTATGAACACAAAATATATAAAAGAAGTAGCAAATGATGTCGTGTTTCATCTGGAATACAACGCTGAGCGTGCGCATCTTATTATTCCAGAATATGGTCGTCATTTGCAAAAATTGATTGATCAAGCTTCAATCATTGAAGATAGAGAAGAACGGAACAAAGCAGCAAAGTACATCATACAAGTTATGGGAAGTTTGAATCCTCACTTACGTGATGTGCCGGATTTTCAGCATAAATTATGGGATCAAATTTTCATAATGTCCGATTTTAAATTGGATGTAGATTCTCCTTATCCCGTTCCAACTCGTGAGGTTTTACAACTAAAACCCGATGTTTTAAAATATCCACAAAACTTTCCGAAATATAGATTCTATGGAAACAACATTAAGTATATGATTGATGTTGCCAATAAATGGGATGATGGCGAAATGAAAAATGCTTTGGTAAAAGTAATTGCCAATCACATGAAAAAATCCTATTTGAGTTGGAACAAAGACACCGTCAAAGATGATGTTATTTTTGAACATTTATTTGAATTATCTGGAGGAAAATTGAATATGCTGCAAAGCACAGAAGAACTTTTGACCACTACCGATTTGTTGAGAACCAATAAAAGAGTTTCCAATAAAATTACTTCTGCTGGACAACCAAAAATCCAAAGCAACAAGAACATAAAAACAGGAAAGCCAAATCCTACTCATAAAAATCAAAATAGAAAATCTTTGTAAAACTGTTATAAGTTATGAGTTGTGAGTGTGTCGGTGGACACTTCTAACTTCTAACTTCTAACCCATAACCTAAAAAAATGGGAATATTTAAAATTGAAGGTGGTACAGCGTTAAAAGGAGAAATCACACCACAAGGTGCTAAAAACGAAGCATTACAAATATTATGCGCCATATTATTAACAGCTGATAAGGTAACGATAAATAATATTCCAGATATTATTGACATCAATAAATTGATTGCCCTTTTGGGAAATTTGGGCGTTAAAATTAAAAAAAACGGAGCAGGTTCCTATACGTTTCAGGCCGATGATGTAAATGTAAACTATCTAGAAACTGAAGCTTTCAAAAAAGAAGGCGGCGCACTTCGAGGTTCTATTATGATAGTTGGACCACTTTTGGCACGATTCGGGAAAGGATATATTCCGAAACCTGGTGGAGATAAAATTGGACGACGCAGATTGGACACCCATTTTGAGGGATTTATCAATCTTGGAGCTAAATTCCGTTACAATAAAGAAGATCATTTTTATGGTGTAGAAGCTACTGATGGTTTAATTGGAGCCGATATGTTACTCGACGAAGCATCGGTTACAGGAACTGCTAATATTGTGATGGCGGCTGTTTTAGCTAAAGGGACAACCACAATTTATAATGCAGCCTGTGAACCATATTTACAACAATTGTGTAAAATGTTGAATTCTATGGGAGCAAAAATAACTGGAGTAGGTTCTAATTTATTAACCATTGAAGGTGTTGAAAGCTTAGCTGGTTGTACCCATAAAATCCTTCCAGATATGATTGAAATTGGAAGTTGGATTGGACTTGCGGCGATGACTAAAAGCGAAATTACTATCAAAGATGTAAGTTGGGAAAACCTTGGATTAATTCCAAATGTCTTTAGAAAATTGGGAATTACATTAGAAAAACGAGGCGATGATATTTATATACCATCTCACATAGATGGCTATCAAGTAAAAACCGATATTGATGGTTCTATTCTTACAATTTCAGATGCGCCTTGGCCTGGATTTACACCTGATTTGCTCAGTATTGTTCTTGTTGTGGCCACTCAATGTAAAGGAGACGTTTTGATCCATCAAAAAATGTTCGAAAGCCGTTTGTTTTTCGTTGATAAATTAATTGATATGGGAGGTAAAATTATTTTATGCGATCCGCACCGCGCTGTTGTTATTGGTCATGATTTCAAATCACAACTAAAAGCGACAACAATGTCATCGCCCGATATTAGAGCGGGAATATCACTATTGATTGCGGCACTTTCGGCAAAAGGAACGAGTACAATTCAAAACATAGAACAAATAGATAGAGGTTATGAGCGAATTGACGAACGATTGAGAGCCATTGGAGCGAAAATTATAAGGGCTTAATTTTAGTTCATAAAGTAGCGTTAGACCTCAAAGGTTTTTTCAAACCACTGAGGTTAATATCAAAATACTTTTAAAGTTTTTATAATTATTCTCATGACAAACGAGCAAACCGCAGTTAGAGCAACTTATTTTAGTATTATAAGTAATGCCTTACTAGCTCTAGTAAAAGGATTGGCTGGCTTTTTTGGTCATTCCTATGCTTTGACAGCAGATGCCATCGAGTCAACTACAGATATTTTTTCTTCGTTTTTAGTGTTATTTGGAATTAAATATTCGAATAAACCAGCCGATGAAAATCATCCTTACGGTCACGGTCGAGCAGAGCCATTAATTACTTTTTTAGTGGTTGGTTTCCTGATTACTTCCGCAACCATTATTGCTCACGAAAGTTTGTCTAATATTGGAACTCCGCACAAATTACCTGAATCGTGGACGCTTATTGTTCTTGGAATTGTAATTTTGTGGAAAGAATATTCCTTTCGTTTGGTAATGAAACGGAGCAAAGAAGCCAACAGTTCTTCGCTGAAGGCAGATGCTTGGCATCATCGTAGTGATGCAATAACTTCGGTTGCCGCTTTTCTTGGAATTTCAGTTGCCTTATTTTTTGGAAAAGGCTACGAATCGGCCGATGATTTGGCTGCACTTTTTGCTTCAGGATTTATTTTTTATAACAGTTATAAAATTTTCAGACCCGCTCTTGGAGAAATAATGGACGAAAATTTGCACGATGATTTAATTGTAGAAATCAGGAAAGTTTCTCTTCAAGTTAAAGGCGTTGAAAGTACCGAAAAATGTTTTATCCGTAAAGCAGGAATGAAATACCACGTTGATTTGCACGCTATTGTCAACGCACATATTACAGTAAGAGAAGGCCATGATATCTCGCATTTATTAAAAGATACTTTACGAGCAGAAATCCCCGAATTAGGACACGTTTTGATTCATATTGAACCTTCTTATAATTGAAGATTTACTTGAAAAGTTTATTTTACTATAAAATGTATATTAAAATAGTTTGCAAATTGAAAACTTTTAATTAGATTTGTTGCATGAAAATCCTTGTAAAGAAAACGATTCTATTTTATGCCGAAAAATATCCAATTGCAAAAACTCAATTGTTGATTTGGTATAATGAATTTTCAAAATTGGATTTTAGCAATTTCAATGAACTCAAACGAGTTTATGGAAATGCAAGTATTGTGAACAATGAAAGAGTTGTTTTCAATATTAAGGGAAATGATTTCCGCTTAGTGGTTTCAATAAACTTTTTACAAACGGCTTCCTATGTAATTTGGTTTGGAACTCATAAAGAATATGACAGGATTAATGTTGAAACTATTGCTTTTGATACAGCAATCTTAAACTATAAAAAGCTATAACTATGAACTGGAAAGTATTAAAAACAGAAGAAGATTACAATAAAGCTTCAATGAGATTGATGGAAATTTTCCATGCAAAACCTAATACGTTAGAAAGTGACGAGTTAGACTTGCTTATGGTTTTGGTAAAAGATTACGATGATAAACATTATGCATTGCCTGAACTTGATGCTTTGGAAGTAATCAAATATAAAATGCAGGAAATGGGCTTGAAAGCAAAAGATCTTGAGCCAATAATTGGCAGTAAAGGCCACGTTTCATCCATTCTTTCGGGCAAACGCGAAATTACTTTGAAAATGGCGCAAAAACTTAAAAATCATTTCAGCATTCCTGCCGAAGTATTTTTGCATAACGCCTAAATTACCTGAATTAGGGCACGTTTTGATCCATATAGAACCTTCTTATTATTGAAAACTTCAGTTGAAATGGGTTTTATTAAACACAAGGACTAAATGAAACCCTGATTTCGGATTTACTAAATCATCTCAAATACGAAATTAGCTTTCAATTTCGATATTCTAAAAAATATATGCGAAACGATAATTCCATTAAATCGCACACCATATCAAAATAGCTTTTATAAGTAGTGCTTGCTATATTTATATTTTATCTATATCAATTCTTTTCATCCAGAAAATTTCTGAAGCTATAAACCTAAGCTGAGTTTTTATTATTTGGTCACTTTTATCTCGAGGAGATTTTGTAACAAATCTTGCTTTGGTATTAGTAAAATCTAAAGTGTTTTTTTTATCAAAATCTTTTTGCTTCTGAGATAAGAATGAAATCACATTATTTTTTATAGTCCAGTTTCCTTTGCCATATTTATTTACTTCTGGCGGAATTCCTTGTTTAATATTCGAGTAATAATGAAAGAAAAATGTCCCATCCTGGAGCAAGGTCAAGTCATATTCAAATGAGTTATAGTCTTTAGTTTCAATGGTAAGTTTGTAATTTCCAGCCACATTCTGCGTCTGCGAAAATAACGTCACATTGCAAATCATAACTAAAATTATAAGTACTGTCTTCATATGTAGATATTTATTGTTTTTTATTGGTCATATGTAATTCGCATATATCTTCATAGGTGTTTGCATCGCATTTCCGTTATGCTCATTTCATATTTATAGTGTGATGTTAAAATAAGTGTTTCGATTTATGTGATTTTTTAGCATTTCTTACCATTAAAATATAGGTCTAACAAAATCAGACCTATCACCCCTAAATTTGGTAATTTTTCTCTCGCATATATCAATGATTATCCAGCATTAAGCGCGCCAAAACTATTATATTACTTGACTTTACAGTGTATTTTCTTTAAAAAAATAATGTGTTTACCTAAAAAGCACATATTTATTTAATCAACCCGTATTTTTCAAACCGCTAGATAAAGCATTCGTTAAACTTAACAATTTATTTAACAATTTACTCTTTTCTAATTGGTCGTCCTCGCTCATGCTTCTCCATATTTTTAGGTATTTGATGTGTAATTGGTGCAAAACAGCAAGTTTGTCATTGCGCCATATTAAATTATCATACTGAGCATTTCTTCTGATGGAAGCCGGTTCGTCAAACAACTCTTCAACTAACTCGAAACCATTTTGATGATCCGTCAAAAGCTTGACCATAAACAAATCTCGTTCAACAACATCTTCATCCAACGAGGCATATTGCTTCATCATTTCTAAATTAGATAGGATTAAGTTTGTTTCAGTTTGAATCATCAAAAACTTAAAGAATTTCCAATGATTTGCAGATTGTTTTAGAAGTTGATATTCTGCTGGTTTTTCTTCTTTAAGTGTTTTTAAAGCTTCGCCTAATCCGTACCAACCTGTTAATGATATTCTTGATAAATTCCAGCTAAATACCCACGGAATAGCCCTGAGGTCTTTTAGTGTTCTTGTACCTGTTCTTCTAGCTGGTCGTGAGCCAATTTTACTATTCTCTAAAACATCTATACAGGTGGCTTTGCTGTAAAAATTTATAAAACCAGGCGTTTCAATTAAATTTTTGTAATGCTCAAATGATTTTTGTGCTAAAAACTCCAAAGTTTCAACTGGATATTCGGGAACTGCTACTTTATTTCTATTTTCAATTACATGCCGAGCTACACCCGACGATAAGGCGTTCAAATTATATCTTGCCGTCATTGGATTTCCAAAAAGTTGTGCCACTGACTCGCCTTGTACTGTTATCTTGAAGGTGCCGCAAACGGTTTTTTCAGGCATACTTTCTAGAAAACGATGGTATTTGCCACCGCCGCGGCTAATAGTGCCGCCTGTTCCGTGGAAAAAGTATATTTCGGTATTGTTATTACTTCCAACTTTCGATAAAGCAATTTCGGCTTTGTATAAATTCCATTTACTGGCAATAGTACCTCCATCTTTATTGCTATCACTGTAACCCAGCATCACTTCCTGCTTATGGGCCATTTTTTTAGCTCGTGATCGCGTGATTAGGTGTTTTAAAAATAATTCTAAAATTTGTGGGCCATTATGCAAATCTTCAATGGTCTCCAATAGCGGAACTACTCTTATATTGGTATTTAATAACTGGGTTTCTCGCATTAATAAATAAACAACCAGTAAATCGCTTAAATTTCTAGTCATACTGATAATGAAAGAACCAATACCATCTGCGCCGTATTTATCAATGTGCTGTCTAACAATATTGTAACAATCTAAAACGGCATCGGCCTCAATGCCATAGGAAACAGTAACATCTATAATTGGTGAATTATTTTCTAAAACTCGGTTCAAATAGTGCACCCGTTTTTCTTCATTCCAATTTTCAAAGTCGAAATCTTTTTCGCCATTAGCTTTTAAAATTTGAGTAATGGCTTTATCATGAAAGGCACTATTTTGTCTAATATCTAATTTTGCCAAATGGAAACCAAAGGTTTTTACCGAACGTTCCACTGAAAACAAAACATCTTCAGCAAGACTTTTTAAACCATTATTTTGCAAAACAACTCTAAGAAGTTTTAAGTCTTCTTCTAAAGCTTTGCTCGATTTATAGTAGGTTTGGGAGTCAGCAAAGTTCTCAGCAAGGGTGTTGTCAAATTGGCAAATTATCAAATTGACAAATTGTCGCCACGGTTCATAATGATTGCGTTCAATGGCTTTTTGCCCTAGCTCACCTAATGCTTTGGCTTTTTGGTTAATTGCTTCAGAAAGTTCAAAAGGAACAGGATTTGAAATAGCAGAAATGGAAATTTTCTTTACCAAAGTAAGCAATTCTTCTCGTACGAGTGCAAGTGCATTTTTTCGGTGTAGCAATAATGTTTCTTTGGTTATCAAAGCAGAGACAAAAGGATGTCCATCTCTGTCACCGCCTACCCAACTTCCAAAACTAATTTTTGGAAATAAATCAGGGTTTTTAATTTTATAGGGATTTAAACCTAGAGTTGTCCAAGAGCTTTTCAATTGATTGTCTGCATTTTTTAGTACAACAGGAAAAACCTTGCTCAAATAATGAATTACGTTGGTTCTTTCATCTTTGATATCTGGTTTTTCTAAGTATATTTCACCTGTTCGCCACCATCTTTCTAAAAGATTAATGATGTTTTCTCTGTTTACAGCTTGTTCAATTTTGCTTAATGAACTGTTTTCTTTTTGTACTAAAAGCAAATACAATTCCCGATGAATTTCAATGACAGTAATTCTTTTTGCTTCTGTTGGGTGCGCTGTAAGCACGGGAATAATATGGGTTTCAGCGATAGCGGATAGCATTTCATCTTCACTTAGGCTGGCATTTTTCCAAATATGCAATGCTTCCGCCCAAGATCCTCGCATAGCGGTTATTTGGTCTTGGTCTTCCAATCTTCTCCGATATTGCGTTGCCGCATTTTCTTCAACCAAAGTTATCAATTGAAAGTAAATACTCAGGGATTGAATCGTTTTTTCGTTTGGAAGTTTGTCCTCTTCTGTACCAATACCTTGTAAAGTGCTATTGATCAATTCGACCACTTCGTTTTCGTTAATTCGGGAAAGCATTTCTGTATAACAATCGATGATAAATCTTCTGTCGTCCGAAATTTTCTTTAATGAAGAATTTACAATACTCATAAATGTTGTATTTTGTGCTGTTTAAAATTTGTGTTGGGTTTTTCTAGTGTTATTTAAAAATGCTTTGAAAGCTTTTTTATCTTATAGAATCTTTATCAATTTTTTTATATGTCGCCTTAGGCAATGCTGTTTGATTCACTTTTAAATCCAAACTTATAATCCATAATTTAGACCTACTTTGGATGGAAATAGTTTGCATTTGTTCTTGTTCAAATATAGCTATATTCCAAAATTTCTAATGTTTTCAAAGTGTTTTTTTTTATTGGGCACATCCTTTTTCAAATACAAATGAACTCAAAAAATATGAATTAATTGATAATTATAAGCTTTTTTACAATAGTATTTTTTTTAAATTCTACTCCAAAACATTCAATATTTTTAAGCCAAAAACAAATCCATTTTCCTGAATTCTGTTTTGGAAAGAACGAACATAATCAAAGCGAAATACCTTCAATTTTCCAAAACCTAGGTTGTCTGAACCAACCACAAATTCTATTTTAGGTTTCTTGTCCAGAACGGCTAGAGCGTGAAATTTTGAATACTAATAAGGTTTGGGACAAAATTAAAGCCATTTTTCGGATGTGCCACGAGAGATAGCGAACATGAGCAAAACCTCCTTATACAAAACCAACTTTCGATTAACACTATTGGCCAAATCCGTTATGGTAGCTGTTAGGGAAGTCAAATTATTAGGTTTTAAATTTCGTTTGCAATCTTCAGTGCATTTTCAATGAACCTATCACTTAACCAAACGTTTTTTGTTCTTAGTTCAAAAAGCAAAGGTTTTAGTTCATTTATATGTCCAAGTTGTTTGGCTTTTAAAAGTATTCCAATTGTTCCAGTGACTTTTAGTCCTGAATGTTTAGCGTGAAATCGTCCTAATGATTCATCGAGAATTATTAAATCAGCTTCTTTTTCAGTTGCTAAAATAATAGCTTCCGCTTCTCCCTTATCTAAATCTAAAAAATAGGACAAAGACTTTTCATTATTTATTTTTTCGATTTTAATCCATTCTATTTTAGATAAATCGATATAAAATTCTTTATTTTTTCCTGCTTCGATTTCATTAAATACTTCCTGGGGAATTAATATTTCTCCATACAAATCTTTAAAAATTTCGAGTTTACCAATCTTTAAAAGTGAAATAATAGGAGTGGTATTTGAAACAACTTTAAGCATTTTGCAAATCTTCACTTAAATCTTCAACATTCAAAAACCCAACATTATATTTGGTTAATAATTCTAAAAAATCAATTCTAGATATTTCTAAAACTTTGGACGCTGTTCCTGATGAAATTTTCCCCAATTCGAAAAGTTTTACAAGACCAGAAATTTTAATTTCTCGCCCAAATTCGCTTTTATTCATTCTCATTGAGTTTGCCAAATAGTCTGGATATTCTATGGATATTATTTTTGACATCTTTTTTAGATTTAATATTCCAAATTTACTGAAATTTTCTGTTGATTTAGATTTATGCTCGTAAATTCTCCATTTTC
>CAMCTL010000004.1 GCA_945878515.1 Flavobacterium psychrophilum
AGCACTTTTTCTTCGCCCTCAACATTTGTGGTTGTCGATAGACTAAATACCACAGGAGTTGTTCCCATATTTTGAATCGTATAAAAAGTATCAGCATTATAGCTATTGGCGGTATGCACCGTTTTTACTGTTGTTGGTGCCAGTTCTACTACAGCCGTTGGTGCCATCGCGGATCCATTGATGTCTATGGCTCTTGCCGATTTATACAAACCATAAAGCGAAGGATTGTTCACTTCAAAACTGCGCATCAACACATCTAGTTTATCATTAAACAAAGCCCTGATGGCATCAATAGTATCGCTCACTTTAATGTTGTCTTCCTTCTTTAAATCTGTCATCAAAGTAGGATCCGAAACCACATTCATAAAAGCAGTCAAAGCCGTTGCTAAAGCTGCAACTTCGGCCGTTGTAGCACCATAAGGCAGCAAGGCATCGGCAGGTAGCGGCGTGGCTAGCGTGCTCACGGTTGTTACCTGTGTTACCAATTCTTCTTCTGAGCACACATACCATTTACTACTAGGGAAATCGGCTCTTTTTTTAAGATTCATATCCCCATTCATAACCGCATAAGAACTCAAAGCATTGCTCACCTTCAAAGCCAAGGTTTCTAGAGCAGTGCGCTTGCTAGCCTTAGTAATAGCATAGCCTGTAAGATCGGCCCTACTGCCGGCATCAGCAGCGATCAATTGGGAAATCATTGTGCCCAATTGCGTAAAAAAAGCAAGAACAGCCGGCACCGCACCCAAACTTGTGATGTTCTTAATACCAAAGTTTTTTACTTTAAGGCACATGGCCAAAAAGGATTCGTTTTCTCTTGTCATAATAAGTTGATTTTAAATGATTAATAACAGAATCAAAGCTAAGAAAATCATAAAATGACATTTTAATTTTTTGCTAAATAATAATTAAGAAATAGTTAAAGCAAAAGCAATATAGCCTCTCAAAAATTATCTTTAATATAAAAAATACTATCTTTAATATAAAGTAAGTAACCTTTAATATAAAACAGGTAACCTTTAATGTAAAGTACAAAACCTTTAATGTAAAATTAACAACCTTTAACAAAAAATTGCAAATCTTTAGTATAAAAATGGTAATCTTTAATGTAAATACTATTATCTTTAATAAAAAAAACCGCTATATTTACAGTTCTAAACTCCATTTTATATGATACGAAGAAAAAGAGGAACACTCGCGCCCAGCAAAAGCAGCATAGTACTGCACCTAAAACCCATCTTGGCAGCCAGAAACATCATTCATCCATCGGCATTTTTACTCAAGATTGGCATCAACAACAATAGCGCAAACAAAATGCTCAAAGGCGAAGCCGTGCAAATCAATTTTCGGCAACTCACCACCTTGTGTATGACCCTAAACTGCACCCCCAACGATTTGTTTGCCCTTCGAGACCTCGTGCCACCCGCAGGGCACCAGCTCGAAAAACTACAAAAACTAGAAGACCCAATCATCAATCCGCTAGCGGCTTTTGTGGGTATGGGATTGCAGGAGTTGAAGGAGATGAATATGGGGAGTGCCCTTTGAGGGCAAAGCAGGAGAGAGGAATAGAATGTGGGAAATAAAAAGTGGGACAGGCGGTTTGCCTTATAATTTTTCCTATTTTTGGAAGGTATTAAAAAATACACCGTCGACAACACAAAAAAACGCAATGCGTTTTTTTGTGTTGTCGGAAATAAAAAATTAAAAATCAAACGATTAGATGTATTGTGGCTTTTGGAGTTGCGTATATTTATGAGTTAGCTGCAACCGTTGGGGACACTGCTAACTTTGAACTGACTGCTAAAAACGAAATGACGAAAAATTAAAACATGGAAAAATATATTTCGCAAACCAACTTAGAAACCTTTTACAAAAAGGAACTCAAATCTTTGGGTAAGGAAGGTGTTCAAGAGAAGGTTGAAAAAAAGCGCAGTGAATTTGCAAGTGGCAAAAAAGCAAGCAAGACAATTTTTTTATCTCACAGTCATTTAGACAAGACAATCGTAAATAAAATCGGTTTGTTGTTTGACAACCTCAATGCTGAATTATATGTTGACTGGTTAGACAAAACTCTTCCAGAGACAACAAACAAGCTAACGGCAACAGCAATAAAAACAAAGATTCAAGATTGCCATCATTTTTTATTCTTAGCGACTTATCACGGATTGCGTTCCAAATGGTGCAATTGGGAACTTGGAATTGCGGACTCTGTTAAGTCAGACGGCAAACTTGCAATTTTGCCGATTCAAAGTAAAGCGGGAAATTGGGCAGGTAATGAATATCTCCAATTGTATCCCGAAATGAAATTTGAAAATGATGATTTAGATTCTCTGACAATAAATCAAATTAGCATCCAGCCATTGGAAGGAAAAGCAATATCACTTAAAAATTGGTTACTCACTTAAAAATAAAAGTATGGAAAATAAAATCAAGCATCTTGAATTTATACAAGGCATTATCAATCGCCTTGCGAATAATTCATTTTTGATTAAAGGTTGGTGTGTTACAATCGTTGCAGCTTTGACAGCATTATCTGCAAGCGGAGCAAACCAAACATTTATTTTGATTGCTTACTTCCCGATTTTCGTTTTCTGGTTGCTTGATTCTTATTACTTGTGGCAAGAACGATTATTTAGAGGACACTATGATGAAGTAAGACAGAAAAATGAAAACAACATTGACTTCTCAATGAAACTCTCAAAAGAAATTCAAAAGAAGAATAGTTTTATAGATACAGTCTTCTCACGGACAATTCTCCCTTTCTATTTGGTTCTTATGGCTACAATAATAATTTTAATGAAAATAATTTAACGATGGCAAAGAGAGTTTTTTTTAGTTTTCACTATGACGATGTAAAAACATTTCGTGCTAATGTTGTTAGGAAACACGACATGACAAAAGAGACCAGAGAAGATGCAGGATTTTTTGACGCATCTATTTGGGAGGATGCTAAAAAGCATGGTGCTGATGCTGTTAAACGACTTGTCAACTCCAATCTTATAAACACAACTGTTACATGTGCCCTCATTGGAACATACACTTGGGAAAGACGTTGGGTTAGGTATGAAATTCTGAAAAGCTATGATAGAGATAATAAACTTTTTGGTATTCACATCAACGGAGTTAAAGACAAAGACGGCAATACATTTCAGCAAGGAAAAAATGTTTTTGACTATTTAGGTTTTGTCATTAGCAATGACGGAACAACATTGACATATTACGAACATGATGGAACAGATTGGAAAATTTATCAAGACCTTCCACCGAAAAAATTAAACAGCATGGACAAACAACATTGGGGAAAAGGTTTCAAACTTTCAGCTTGGGTTCCTGTTTATGATTGGGCTACTCAAGACGGCTATAACAATTTTCCAACTTGGTTAGACAACGCCAAATAAAATTGACATGCAAACTTTGACAATTGAGCTTCGAACGAACAAAACGGCAGCAGCTAACAGCACATTTGCAATAGGCGGGGTTTCGTGCTCCGCAGACAGTTTTGTGGTAGCCGAAAGTTTTGTGCTCTGCATAAAGTTCAGTGGTAAAAATCCCGCCCATCGCAAATCTACAAAACGTTAGCGGTCATTTTATAACTGCATCCAATAATCAAATTCCACTTTAATAAATAAATATTTTATATACAAATTTCCTGAAATTAATGATAATCTTAATAGGCATAATAATTGCAATTTTTCTTTCACTTATTTTGATAAGCAAAAAAAGTAAAACTCTTTCAGACTGGACATTGTTGGCTTGGTTGATTACAATAGCATTATATCTGATTCTTGAAATGTTAGTTACAAAGGAAGCTAGATATAGCTATCCTTTTTTTTTAGGGTGGGGTTTTCCGTTCCCATTGCTTCAATGGCCTTTTCTTTATTTGTATGTGTTATCTTTAACTTCAAGAGAACGGTTAAAGGTTATATCTTTATTACATTTTTTACCTTTTTTTCTTTCCATTTTACTTTTTTCAAACTTTTTATTTCTGCCCTACGATACCAAAATAGATATTTATAATAAAAAAGGGCAAGGATATGAAACTGAAATGACTATTAATTTAATAGCCATTATTTTATCTGCAATAATTTATACGATTTTATCAAGCATTAAACTTTGGAAGTATAAACAAAGTATAAAAAACGAATTTTCATTTATTGAGAAAATCACATTAAACTGGTTATTCTATCTTATTATTGGGATGACTTGTATTTTATTAATTATTCTTTGTCGATTGGATGATAAATACATTTTTTCATCAATTGCAGGTTTCGTTATTTTTATTGGTTATTTTGGAATTAAACAAGTAGGTATTTTTAATCAAAATTTGCCAATGGAGCAAAATTTTATTTCCAACGATAATTTTCCAATAACCGTACAGTTTGTTGCGCAACCTGAAAATTTTTCAGCAGCCAATGAAATAAATACGTTTTCTGAAACAGTTCCCAAAGCCAAATACGAAAAATCCAAAATAAGTGCAGATGAAGTAAATCGTATTCATCAAAAGCTCAGCGAATTAATGAGCAATGAACAATTATTTAAAAATCCCGAACTTACTTTATCAGAAGTAGCCAAAAAAGTACCCATTCACCCAAATATTCTATCACAAATAATCAATTCAGTAGAAGAAAAAAATTTTTACGATTATATCAATTATCAAAGAGTTGAAGAGTTTCAAAGAATTGTTTTTTTACCCAAAAACAATCAATATACTTTATTGTCATTGGCATTTGAATGTGGCTTTAATTCAAAAACCTCCTTCAATAGAAATTTCAAAAGGGCTACCAACCTTTCGCCTACCGAATATTTGAATCAAAAAAACATTCAATTACAAGATTAAGTAAGGGTCATCTTCCAAAAAGCAGGTTCAGTTTCTATAATTTATTGATTATAAACCATTTGACCTTAATGCCAAAATAGGGTTCAACTTACCTATTGGTGCGATAGGCCTAAAAAATAGTTCCATTTTTGCATTCTAAAATTTAAAAAAGAATGACAATGAAATTATCACACTTATGGGCAGTTTTTGCTCTATTCACTTTACTGTTTAGTAGTTGCGAAAAAGAAAAATTTATAGAGGAAGACGGAAATTTAGTACCCAAAACCGTTGACCAAGACCCAAGTATTCCTGCGATAAGCATAAATGGTGCTAAACTTCATGCACAAGCATTTGGGCCCGTTGACAGTACTTTGATAATAGTGCTTCATGGAGGACCTGGCGCTAATTTCAAATACCTACTCAATTGTAAAAGTTTGGCGGACAAAGGTTATAGGGTGGTTTTTTATGACCAAAGAGGTTCAGGATTATCTGAACGGTTCAATAAAGAATGGTATTTGAACCTAGGTGAAAATGCTATTGAAGAAGCTTTTTATAAAGATTTGAACGGTGTTATTGACCACTATAAAACGCATACTTCGCAAAAAGTTGTTTTCTTAACTCAGTCATGGGGTTCAATGTTCGCAACAGGTTTTGCAGGCAAATATCCGAATACCGTACAAGGAATAATTCTTGCTGAACCAGGAGGGTTTAAATGGGATGATGTTATGGAATATGTACGCAATTCCCGTTCATTTAGTTATTGGAGTGAAGCGCTTAATGATGCAACCTATTTAGACCAGTTTATTACAGGAAAAGAAAATCAACACAATATACTTGATTATAAAATGGGGTTAATTTCATCAAGCAATGCAATTATAGGCGATATTAAATCCAATTTAGGAGCAAATGGCATTTATTATAAAAATGTACGTAATGGTGCAGTGATAAATGTAGCAATGTTTGAAATAGGGAAAAAATATAATGTCGATTTTTCAGAAGGTATATCACAATTTAACAATAAAGTACTCTTTTTTTATAGTAGTAATAACAAAGCCTACCCCGATAGTTGGGCTGAAAAAATATCTTCAGCATTTATCAATAAAGAATTGGTAAAAGTTAATGGTGTGGGACATTCTGGCATGTTTGACCAAATTGATACTTGGACAAATTTTACTGAGCCTAAAGTAATTGAATATATAAAAAGTCTTTAAAACAAAAATAAATTAAAATGAAAAAGAAAATATTTAAAGTGTTTCTATTAGCACTTACATTTCAATACAACACAGCAATTTCACAAACATTAAATTGGACGACATTGGATAGTACTAAACATATTTTGAATGCTAACATTGGTTTAGATTATTCTGTTTCTTATGGTATTGGTTATGGATACAAACTTAACACTAAGCTGCCAATTGTTTTAAATGCAAACTTCTCTTTGCCTGCTGGAGAAAATCCGTTTGATGATTTTAAAACTAAAATCGGTGGACAAGTTCGCTTACTGAATAAATTAAATTTTGTGGGTTCGGTTTCAATATTCGGAAATTACAGAAAATATCAATCAGAACTTGTGAGACTTCAAAACTTTGGAAGTGACTTCAAAGGAACCTTTGGCTACTATAAAACAAGGTGGTTTACAGCGGCCGAAATTGGGTTTGATAAAGCTATCATAACACATTTTAAACATACACAAAAATATAAAGATGAAAAATATACTGATGTTGTCGATGGATGGTATGAACCAGCAACAGGCGGAAATCTTTATTATGGATTACAAGGAGGCTATTCATTCAAAAAAGTAGATATGACAATTAATTTAGGGAAAGTAATCTCTCAAGATTTTAAGACTTCTCCATTCTTACCTTTTTATCTGAATTTGGGCATTAACTATAGAATTATAAAGTAGAGTGACTTGATAAAAAAGAACAACGAACCGCTAACACGGGTTTGGCAAAAGTGGCGGTTCAGT
This sequence comes from Flavobacterium psychrophilum, assembly GCA_945878515.1. Classification (GTDB taxonomy): domain Bacteria; phylum Bacteroidota; class Bacteroidia; order Flavobacteriales; family Flavobacteriaceae; genus Flavobacterium; species Flavobacterium psychrophilum_I. The sequence goes on from CAMCTL010000004.1 coordinate 6,783, forward strand.
GCTCCGCAGACACATTTGTAGTTAATCAAACATTGGTTCTCCGCATCAACATTTGTGGTGAAAATCGCCACCTTCGCCAAGCCGCAAAACGTCAGGTTGTGAAAAAACTAAGTTTTTAATAAAAAAACAGGTTTAAAATTTCCTTTATTAGGTGTTTAGCTTCATTTATAGAATAGCTAATTTTTAAGCTGCTAATTTTGATTGATGAAAAAAGTGTGCTGTAATGGCTTTTAAAAAGGTCAAGTTTTCAAAAGCATGAGTTATCCCTTTGTAATTGGGCACCCAGTTTTTGATTTTCTCAATCAAGTTATCCATTCCTAAAATATTCATGCATCGTTTCATATTATAAACAGTCATGATTAAGGCAAACTCTCCGTTTACTTTTTTAAGTCCTTTTAAATTAGTGTGGTTATATCCCCATTTTCGTTTGATGGTTCCAAATATATGCTTCCCGCCTTGCGGGACAGGCTGTTCCATTCTTGGCGTTTGCGGTATAAATCGGTATTTGCTTTGTAGCGTTGAGCATTTGCTTCTACGGTTTCGGCAAACTCGCTTCTATCAATCTCCCTACCTACCTTTTCTTTACCCGTACATAGGTGTTTTACGGGGCAGGTTTTGCAAGCTGGGGTTCTATATTTTTTAAAGTTATAGGAGTTGGTACTTGTTTTTTTATGCCAAGTGCCTTGTGTTCGCAGTGTTTCGCCTTGAGGGCAAGTGTATGTATCGTCTTCTTTGTTGTATATAAACTTGGTTACTAAGTAGTCAGGTGTGGTTCCTTTGGTGTTGCTATTTACAATCTCTTGTTGCGCACAAATGGTTTTGATATTATTGTCTTTGCATTGTTGTAATTGGCGTCCATTGTGATAGCCTTTATCGCTTATAGCTGTTAATGTTTCTGCTTGTAAGTTTTGTTTTGCTTCATGTGCTATGTCAGAGAGTGCGTTTCTATCGTTGCGGTTTATAGTATGAGTGGCAACTACTAATTTATGTTCACTATCAACAGCAGCTTGCATGTTGTAACTTATTTCTACTACTTGGCCTTGTACCAATAAGGCTCGAGCATCTTTATCGGTGGTGCTTATCTGTGGTTCGTTACTTTGCTCTAGCTCTGTTTTCAATAGTTCATAGCGTATTTTGTTTTCTTTTAAATGAGCTATTTTTTCTTTGATGTTACTTACTTTTATAGTGTCTTCTTGAGTATCGTTTACATCTAATTGGTTGAGGTAGTCGTTTGTTTTTTCTTCAATGTATTGAAGGTGTCTTTCTATTTTTTTAGGACTGTAATTGTTCTTTTTGCTATTGTGTGCTCTTACCTTTGTTCCATCAATGGCTACTGTATGACCAGCCACCAAACCCATGTCTTTTAAAAATAATACAAATAATTTAAAGGTGTTTTTTAAAGCATCAGGATTGTCTTTTCTAAAATCAGCAATGGTATGATAGTTGGGTATCAGCTTTTGCATCAGCCATTGTAGTTCTATATTGCGTTTGCACTCTTTCTCTAATCTGCGGCTGCTTCGGATACCATTGAGATAGCCATAAAAATATAGCTTTAGCAATACTTTGGGATTGAATGATGGACGGCCTTCATTTTTGATAGTTTTTGTTATAAAACTCAATTGCGTTAAGTCTAGTTTTTCTACAAAAGCTTCAATAAATCTAACTTGATTGTCTTGTTCTACCAAGTCATCTAAGCTGCTAAATTCCATTTGACTGCGGTTATAGGGAGTAATGTATTCCATTTGTTTTTACTACTCAAAAAAACAATTTTATTTGCTTTGTTTTTTATACTTTTATCCTCATGTTTGAATACAGAATGTGAATAGTTTTTTCACACTCTGACGTTGTGCGTTATGCTAAATCGACACTCACTAACAGACAAAATAGAAATAAAATATGACAAAAAAATTTGACTTAATCATTTTCGGTTCTACAAGTGAACTGATGCAAGCCATTATCAAAGAACATAAAAAATGGTTTTTAGAGAATGTAAACGAATTGACAGTTGTTCAACGAACTGACAATTATCCTGAAATTTACAAAGAGTTTAATCCCAAAAGCATCAAATTAGACTGTTCAAACGCACAGGAATTTGGCAGAGAGTTGAAAAATATTGCTCTGAATTGTTTAAATGGTGAAAGACAACTCAATATTTTTCCAACTTATGGACAATTTACATTTGACTATGCTGACAAAAATCCAGTTTTTCGTTTTCAAGAAAATGGTTTTCAAATCAACCTAAATTCACGCTTACAAATTTTGGACGCTTTTAAAGAATACAGAAATGCAAGGTTTCATTTCTTTGGTTCACTTTTAGGGAGTTTTCCATATTTGGGCGACTATGCAAACTCAATGTGGTATATAAATCAACTTCCAAAAAATGCAGAATACCGAGATTTGAACTTAATCATTTATAATTTGGGCGGTATGCAGACAAGATTTTGGGACTTTAAAAAACGACCAGACTTTAAACCTTTTATTCATACAACTTTGCCGACAGACTTTGTAGTTGAAACAGGCTTTAAAAATCCGAAAAACAAAGGCGTTTTTACAAAATACCCAAGTTTTATGTCAAGAATTGCAACTTGGCTTGGAAGACGAGGTGTAAGACCATTTTAACAAATCACAATGATTAACAAAGAAGCACAAACGCACAACATCGGTTTGGCAATATGGCGGCTGAAGTGCTTCTATGAAACATTTGTGCAAGGTTCAACAGCAGTAATTCTATTGAACTTTTGTGCTAAAAATCCGCCACATCGCCAAGCCGAAAAACGTCAGGCTGTGAAAAAACTACCTCAAATTTTAAATGTGTTCGGAGGGCTACCAAAGAAAAATCGCAAATACGCAATTCTCAAGAGGTTGATTTTAGTTTTTTCACAGACTGACGTTAGCTGCCATTATAAAAGACAACTACGACATTAAAAGACATAAAACATCCGATACTATATTCTGCCATGACGACTTTGGCATATAATATAAATAAGAAGTATTATAATGATGAACATTATTTATGGTGCACTCCCTATTTTGGTTCTGATTATCAATCACCGCATTTTACGGTTCCACCAAGTTCATCACCTATCGAAATATATAACACATTCAAAAAGGAAATTGATGGTGCGGACTTGCACAATATTAAAATCAAACTTAACAGAAAAGGTATCAGAAAGGGAGCAGATACTATGCTAAGACTTGGAAAAATAACACAAGAAGCATATGACGAAATAATTACTATTTCAAAAAAGGCAACTAATGAACAATTCAGACCTTTACTTTGTGTAATATCAAGAGTTGAAGCAATTCCATACTATCAAAAAGTTGATGTTAATGATAGAGCCAACCCTTTATCTCATGAATACATACTCTCAAATTTACCTCATAATGTGTTTGACATAATTAAAATCGGATAATATGGAAATTATAGAAAATTTATTGAAAGATTATATACTTTCTGAAAAAAGAAGTGCTTTATACTATTTGACAAGATATATAAAGCAAGCTAAAGTTTTTAAGAACTATGAAAAGGACATTTTTGTTGACGACAAAAATAGTAGCCCGACAGAAAAAGTAAAAGCACTAACTCTAAACCTAATTGACATTATTGAAAAAGTTGCTGATAAAAAGGCTGTTGAATTTGATGAAAAGGAATTCTTTTTTTGGATGGATACTATTGCTGACATTGAAGACAACTTAGATAATGAACCTAACGAAACTCAAGTTCAGAAAGCACTAAAGGCATTAGACAACTTTGAAACACCACAAACATTTGACAAAAATAACGGCACCTAGCTCCGCAAAGTCTCCGACTTTGAGGATGTGTTCGTCAGTCTCTGACTGACTTACAATAATATTTATTAAAACAAAATCAGTTGAAAACAGCTATTCAATACTCAATGCTGTATAAAGTCTCCCGTCTTCGTACCCTCTCGAAATTCAACACCACCCTTTAGAAACAGAACACCGCCCTTTAGTAGCTTCACTTCACCCTTTAGCAACTTAACTTTGCCCTCTCGAAGTTCAACATCACCCTCCCGAAACGCAACACCACCCTTTAGCAGCACCACATCGACCTTTAGAAATTCAATTCCAACCTTTAGAAGCCTTACTTTATCCTTTAGAAGTTTTAAAATGCCCTTTAGATGAAAAAAAAACCTTTAGATAAAAAAACCCTTTAGAAAAAAAAACGCTTTAGATGAAAACCAAAAAGACAGTATTTCTTTGGTTAATCTTCTATCATTAATATTATTTAAAACTTGAAACTAGCCAACAAATAATCTTGATTTAAATAAGAACCTCTAATTTCCCTACATTTGCTACTCAAAACAAGTGTACAGTGAGCGCAATCAACAAGCTAAAAATATTCAATGACCCCATTTATGGTTTTATTACCATCCCAAACGCATTAATTTATGATTTAATTCAGCATCCCTATTTCCAAAGATTGCGCCGTATTTCTCAAATGGGTTTGTCTTATTTGGTCTATCCTGGAGCCAATCACACTCGTTTTCACCATGCTTTGGGCTGTATGCACATTATGCAAAAAGCGGTCGTAACCCTTCGTTTCAAAGGAATCGCTATCTCGCAAGAAGAGGAAAATGCTTTGTATATCGCTATTATATTGCACGACATTGGACACGGACCGTTTTCTCACGCCATGGAAAGTAGTATTGTAGAAGATGTTCATCACGAAGCCATTTCGTTACTGTTTATGAACCAGCTAAATGAGGAATTTGGCGGTCAATTGAGTTTGGCCATTCAAGTTTTTAAAGGCGATTATCATAGAAAATTTATGTTGCAACTCATCTCTAGTCAGCTCGATATGGATCGAATGGATTACCTAAAACGCGATAGTTTTTATTCAGGTGTTGCCGAAGGAAATGTCAATTCGGAGCGATTAATTCAGATGATGAATGTGGTTGACGATGTCTTGGTGATCGAGGAAAAAGGCATTTATTCGGTCGAGAAATTCTTGATGTCCAGACGATTAATGTATTGGCAAGCCTATTTGCACAAAACCAGTTTAGTAGCCGAATTAATTTTAACAAAAGCATTAAAACGAGCCAAGGAATTGACCGAGAAAGGCGTTGTTTTGCCCTGCAGCGAACCATTACTATTTTTTATGCAACACAAAATTACAATGGAAAATTTCGATAGCGAAACCTTAGATTTGTTTTCTCAACTCGATGATTTTGACATTATTAGTGCATTGAAAGCTTGGCAAAAACAGGATGACTTTATTCTTTCATCCTTGAGCAAAATGATTATCAACCGAGATTTATTAAAGATTAAATTAAGTGAAGAAAAAGTGCCAATCGAAGAATTACAAATGCTAAAAGAACGATTTGCATCCAAGAATAATATTTCTTTGACCGAAACCAATTATTTTATTTTTAAAGGCAAAATTAAGAATCAGGCCTATAGCAAAGAGGCTGAACCCATTCGGATTTTGAAAAAAGACAAAACAATTGAAGATGTTGTAGAAGCCTCTGATCAATTGAATTTGAAGACATTGTCTAAATTTGTGACTAAATATTATCTATGTTTTCCAAAACAACTTGCCTAAAAACCTAGATTTAAAATCTATTTTTTATATTTTTGTAAATAGGTAATAAAATAATACATTCTTTTGTATTTAAGTAGGACAATAAACCATTGGTTTCATCTTATTTCTATCCAAAATACAATCAGATAAGATGAAATTTACAGCAGAGCAAATAGCAGGCGTTTTGGGAGGAGAAATAGTTGGTAATCCAAAAGCCGAAGTATATAAATTGTCAAAAATTGAAGAAGGTTCAGAAGGATCTGTTAGTTTTTTGGCAAACCCGAAATATTTCCCATACATATATTCTACTCAAGCTACCATCACTATTGTAAACAATTCCTTCATTCCAGAGGGAGTTTTAAACACGACTTTGATAAAAGTAGAAGATGCTTATTTGTCCTTTACTAAACTATTGGAATTTTACGACCAAGCGACAAAAGGAAGTAAAATTGGCATCGAACAACCTTCGTTTATCGCCGAAAATTCAAAATATGGTATCAATTTATATTTAGGATGCTTTAGTTATGTTGAAAAAAATGTAGTTTTGGGCGATAATGTCAAAATTTATCCCAATTGTTTCATTGGCGAACGTGTAAAAATTGGAAATAATGTTACTATTTTTGCCGGTGCAAAAATTCATTCAGAAACAGAGATTGGAAATAATTGTGTAATATATTCTGGAGCAATAATTGGAGCTGATGGCTTTGGTTTTGCACCAAATGAAGATGGTACTTATACAAAAATTCCTCAAATAGGAAACGTAATTATAGAAGATAATGTTGATATTGGGGCAAACACAACGATTGATAAAGCCACAATGGGTTCGACAATCATTAGAAAAGGTGTAAAACTCGACAATCAAATTCAGATTGGACATAATGTAGAAATCGGCGAAAATACCGTTATTGCAGCCCAAACAGGAATTGCTGGTTCTACAAAAATTGGGAAAAACGGAATGATTGGTGGGCAAGTTGGTATTGTAGGACATTTAACCATTGGAAATAATGTTCGAATTCAAGGTCAATCAGGCGTTACCAGAAATGTTAAAGACAATGAAATTTTGCAAGGAAGTCCGGCTTATGGATACAGCGATTTTAGTAAATCGTATGTTCATTTCAAGAATTTGCCCAAAATTGTTAAGGAAATTGAAGAATTAAAAAATGAATTAAAAAACCAAAAAAATGCAAACCATGGTTAAACAAAAGACCATCAAAACAGAAATTTCACTAACTGGCGTTGGATTACACACCGGAAAAGAAGTGACAATGACTTTCAAACCCGCTCCAATCAACAATGGATTTACTTTTGTTCGAAAGGATTTAGAAGGACAACCTGTTATTGAAGCTGACGCCAACTATGTTGTAAACACGCAAAGAGGCACTAATTTAGAAAAGTTAGGCGTAAAAATTCAAACGCCTGAACACGTTTTGGCTGCCTTAGTAGGTTGTGATTTAGATAACATCATCATAGAATTAGACGCATCAGAACTTCCAATTATGGATGGTTCTTCGAAATATTTTGTAGAAGCAGTCGAAAAAGCGGGTATTCAAGATCAAGATGCCAAAAGGAATGTTTATGTTGTAAAAGAGATTATTTCGTTTACCGACGAAGAATCGGGTAGCGAAATTATAATCATGCCAAATGACAATTACAGCGTAACGGCAATGGTCGATTTTGGAACCAAAGTCTTGGGCACACAAAATGCTACAATGAAATCTATCGCTGAATTTAAAACTGATATAGCTGATGCTAGGACTTTTAGTTTTCTGCACGAATTAGAATTTTTGTTAGAAGAAGGATTAATAAAAGGAGGAGATTTGAATAATGCCATTGTTTATGTGGACAAAGAAATTTCTGAAAAAACAATGAACAATCTAAAAATTGCTTTTGGAAAAGAGGAATTAACCGTAAAACCCAACGGTATTTTAGATAATTTAACTTTACATTACCCAAACGAAGCAGCAAGACATAAACTTCTTGATGTAGTGGGAGATTTATCCTTAATAGGAACCAGAATTCAAGGAAAAGTAATTGCAAATAAGCCGGGGCATTTTGTTAATACACAGTTTGCCAAAAAATTAGCCAAAATCATTAAAATTGAACAAAGAAACTATGTTCCTGTTTATGATTTGAACCTAGAACCGTTGATGGACATTCATAAAATTATGTCGGTTCTTCCACACAGACCACCATTTTTATTCATCGATAGAATTATTGAAATGTCTGAAAACCATATAGTTGGAATGAAGAACGTGACAATGAATGAAAGTTTTTTTGTAGGTCATTTTCCAGGAGCTCCAGTAATGCCGGGCGTAATTATTGTAGAAGCGATGGCACAAACAGGCGGAATTTTGGTTTTGAGTACTGTTCCAGATCCAGAGAATTATTTGACCTATTTTATGAAAATGGATAATGTTAAATTCAAACATAAAGTACTTCCTGGCGATACATTGACCTTCAAATGTGAATTAATTACTCCTATCAGAAGAGGAATTTGTCACATGCAAGCCCACGCTTATGCTAAAGGAAAATTAGTAGCCGAGGCCGAATTAATGGCACAAATTGCAAAAAAACAATAGCATTAATGTTTATAGTTTTGGGTTTATTGTTTATCGTTAAAACCACAAACTCAAAACCATAAACCATCAACACCAAACCAACTATATGAATCAACCGCTAGCTTATGTTCATCCCGGTGCAAAAATTGCAAAAAATGTAGTTATTGAGCCTTTTACCACAATTCACAACAACGTAATTATAGGCGACGGAACTTGGATTGGTTCTAATGTTACCATAATGGAAGGTGCCAGAATAGGCAAAAATTGCAATATTTTTCCAGGAGCAGTAATTGCTGCCATTCCCCAAGATTTAAAGTTTGGTGGTGAGGATTCTTTGGCAATAATAGGCAATAATTGTACAATCAGAGAGTGTGTAACAATCAATAGAGGAACAATAGCATCAGGTCAAACCGTTGTCGGCGATAATTGTTTAATTATGGCAGCAGCTCATATTGCCCACGATTGTCATATTGGTAATAATGCAATAATTGTAAATGGAGTACTTTTGGGTGGTCACGTAACGATTGGTAATTACGCCATTATTGGAGGGCTTTCGGCTGTACATCAGTTTATTAGCGTTGGTGATCATGCAATGATTTCCGGTGGTTCTTTGCTAAGAAAAGATGTTCCACCTTATACAAAAGCTGCAAAAGAACCTTTATCCTATGTTGGTATAAATTCTGTTGGTTTAAGAAGACGTGGATTTACATCCGAAAAGATAAAAGAAATTCAAGAAATTTATAGAATTTTATACCAAAAAAACTTTAATACAACGCAAGCTTTAGGAATTATTGAAGCCGAAATGGAAGCAACGCCCGAGCGTGACGAAATCATCGATTTTATTAGAAATTCTTCAAGAGGTGTAATGAAAGGGTATTCGGGGAATTATTAATTTTAGAATTTAGATTTCTGATTTTAGATTTCTAGTTCTTATCATTCAATTTAAATTACATATCATTAAAAACATATTTAGAATCTAAAATCTAAATTCTTAAATCTAAAATAAAAAAAATGGCATCAACATCAGACATTAAAAACGGATTGTGTATAAAATACAACAACGACATCTATAAAATTATAGAATTTCTTCACGTAAAACCTGGTAAAGGACCAGCATTTGTTAGAACAAAACTTAAAAGTTTGTCGAACGGAAAAGTGCTTGACAATACCTTTTCAGCAGGTCATAAAATCGAAGAAGTTCGTGTTGAAAATCACAAATTTCAATTTTTATACCCTGAAGGCGATTTGTTTCACTTCATGAACGTGGAGTCATTTGAACAAATTTCCTTGAACAAAAACATTTTAGATTCGCCAGATTTGTTGAAAGAAGGTGAAAGTGTAATGGTCAGCATCAACACCGAAACTGATTTGCCGCTTTCAGTAGATATGCCAGCATCGGTAGTACTTGAAGTAACTTATGCCGAGCCAGGAATTAAAGGAAATACTGCAACAAATGCCACAAAATCGGCTACTGTAGAAACGGGCGCTTCGGTAAATGTGCCGCTATTTATTAATGAAGGCGACAAAATAAAAATTGATACTGCTTCTGGAAATTATATGGAAAGAGTTAAGGAATAGTGTTCAGTTAGCAGTATTAAGTATTCAGGTAAAGTGAATATCCAATACGAAAAACTAAATACTGACCAATTAAAAAAGGATCACTCACCACTATTTTATGAAATTCAGTAAGACATATACTTTAAAGGAAATTGCAACCATCATCAACAGCGAATTTGTTGGTGATGCTGATTTTCCGGTATCTGGCATGAACGAAATTCACGTTGTAGAATCGGGAGATATTGTTTTTGTGGACCATCCTAAATATTATGATAAAGCCTTAAATTCAGCAGCAACAACCATTTTAATCAATAAAATGGTAGATTGTCCAGAAGGTAAATCCTTGTTGATTTCAGACGATCCTTTTCGCGATTTCAATATTTTGACCAAACATTTTAGGCCTTTCCAATTTTCGAATCTTGCTATTTCGGCTTCCGCCAAAATTGGATCAGGAACGCTAATCCAACCCAATTGCTTTATTGGAAACGACGTAATTATAGGAAAAAATTGTTTGATACATTCCAATGTTTCCATTTATGACCATACTCTAATTGGCGACAATGTGATTATTCACGCTGGCACTATCCTTGGTGGTGATGCTTTTTATTACAAAAAACGTGCTGAAGGCTATGACCAATTAATCTCAGGCGGAAGAGTTGTGATAAAAGATAATGTTGGCATTGGAGCACTTTGTACCATCGACAAAGGAGTTACAGGAGATACAACCATTGGAGAAGGAACTAAAATTGATAATCAAGTACACGTTGGTCATGATACGGTTATTGGAAAAAAATGTTTGATTGCCTCTCAAACAGGCATTGCAGGTTGCGTAATCATCAAAGACGAGGTAACTATTTGGGGACAAGTAGGCACAACCAGCGGGATAACAATAGGCGAGAAAGCTGTAATTCTAGGGCAAACTGGAGTTACAAAATCCGTTGAAGGCGGCAAAACCTATTTTGGTACACCAATTCAAGAGTCAAGAGAAAAATTAAAGCAATTGGCCAATATTAAAAAGATTCCGGAGATACTTCAAAAATTTAAAGAATTATGAAATCGCAACTAATAAAATGTTTGCTCAAGCAAACAATATTAATTAATAGGCGATAACATATATGATCACTGACAAATTAATTTCACATATATGAAACCAAAAGATATTGTTCTCGATTTCTATAAATCTGATGTTTTATTGGATAGAAAAACCGTCAGCGAGTTGCTTCATCCAGAAGTTACTATCGATTGGAATACCAGCAAAGGTTTTATCCAAATGGATTATAATGATGTTTTGTCCTTAACGGATGAATTATCTCGGGCTTATGTTCGTTCCAAGATTAGAATTAGCCATATTCTTCAGGAGAAAAATCTAGTTTCGTTGCGTTTTTCCCACTTTGTAAAAACAATCGAAAACCCAAGAGAAGAAATGTTAATGGGTAATTTTTTCGTGATTTGGGAGGTCAAAGACGATAAATTGTTTAGAGGTTATCAAATGAGTCATTTTTCTTAACTTTTTTTTTAAAATATTAATCGCAAAACCCTATTTTTGCAACGCTATCAAAAAAAACTACCTAAAAAATATATCATGAGTGTTTTAGTTAACAAAGATTCAAAAATTATTGTTCAAGGATTTACAGGGAGCGAAGGTACTTTCCATGCTTCGCAAATGATTGAATATGGAACAAACGTTGTTGGTGGTGTTACACCTGGAAAAGGTGGAACAACTCATTTAGATCGTCCTGTTTTTAATACGGTTAAAGATGCTGTAGATCAAGCAGGAGCTGATACTACTATAATTTTTGTACCACCTGCTTTTGCTGCCGACGCTATTATGGAAGCTGCTGATGCTGGTATAAAAGTGATTATCGCCATCACTGAAGGAATTCCTGTGGCTGATATGATAAAAGCAAACACTTATATCAAAAATAGAGATTGTAGATTAATCGGACCAAACTGTCCCGGAGTAATTACACCTGAAGAAGCTAAAGTAGGTATAATGCCTGGTTTTGTGTTTAAAAAAGGAAAAGTTGGAATTGTTTCTAAATCAGGAACTTTAACTTATGAAGCGGCTGACCAAGTAGTAAAACAAGGTTTAGGGATTTCAACTGCTATAGGAATTGGTGGAGATCCAATTATTGGAACAACAACTAAAGAAGCGGTTGAATTGTTTATGAACGATCCCGAAACAGAATGTATTGTAATGATTGGTGAGATTGGCGGTCAACTAGAAGCTGATGCAGCACAATGGATTAAAGCTGATGGGAATCGCAAACCAGTTATAGGATTTATTGCAGGCGAAACTGCCCCTAAAGGAAGAACGATGGGTCACGCTGGAGCTATTGTTGGTGGCGCAGATGATACTGCCGAAGCTAAGAAAAGAATTATGAGAGAATGTGGCATTCACGTTGTAGATTCTCCTGCGGAAATTGGTAAAAAAGTAAAAGAAGTTATGGGTTAAGACCCTACAGATAAATTCCTAAAAACAAAAAATCTCCGTCTAGTTGAATAAACGAGACGGAGTTTTTTTATAATTACAAATCACCAATTAGAACAATAACCAACAGAAAATATAATGAACAAAGATTTAAGTATATTCAAGACCAAAAACCAGTTTAGTTTCGCAGTAAACGATGATTTAGAATTAGTTTGTAATGCTCCCGATGCTGGAAGTGGAATATTTATAGTTTATGCTGTAGAAGGAGAAAAAACTGAATTGATAATGGTGGGTTCAACGGGAACAATACAAAACGATGGAACCTTAAAAAGCAAAAACGGCGGTTTATTTGACAAAATTGTAAACGGGCACCAATTTGCTAAAACATCAAGAAAATATTCATGGTCAGCACAAATGAAATTGGAAAATATCGAAAAATTGGAAGTATACTGGTATGAAACTTTCAACGAGAAAAGCAAAGTGATTCCAACTTTCATGGAAGGACAAATTTTACAAAATTTCTTTGACGAAAATGGTAAATTGCCTCGATGGAATGTAGCTTTTTAGTAAGTAAATTTATTGTTTGTGTAGTTACTTACTTTTTTTTATTGTAAACAAAGAATAAAATTGTTGCAACAACCGTAGCTAATCACAGTGTCATATTGCGGAGAAATAAAATCATGATTCAAGTCTTATTCATTTTTTTTCTCTTAAAGTTTTATTAATTCTTTAGTTGTTTTTACCCTCATTTTATATAAATTGCAACTTCGAAAAAACTAAAAGTGATGTCAGAAAAAGCCAAAGAGACAAATGCTGAAAAAGCAAGATTAAAATTAAGAGATGACAATAAAGGATGGAAAAAGTGGGGACCTTATTTAACCGATCGGCAATGGGGAACGGTTAGAGAAGATTATTCTGAAAGTGGCTATGCTTGGGGAAGCACCACTCACGATATGGCTAGATCAAAAACTTATCGTTGGGGAGAAGAAGGCATTGGTGGAATATCGGACAACAAACAACATATTTGTTTAGCTTTTTCATTTTGGAATCATAAGGACCGGATTTTAAAAGAGCGTTATTTTGGATTAAATCCAGCCGAATCCAATCATGGCGAAGATGTTAAAGAAATTTATTATTACCAAGATGCAACGCCTACACATTCCTATCAAAAGATGCTTTATAAGTATCCGCAAAAAGCTTTTCCTTATGAAAAGATCATAACGGAAAGCAAGAAAAGATCCCGACTTGAATCGGAATATGAACTGATTGATACAGGAGTTTTTGACAATGATGACTATTTTGACATCACTATCGAATATGCTAAAGCCGATGAGCAAGATATTTTGATTAAAGTTACTGTAGAAAATCGCTCAAAATCTGATGCACCCATCACAGTATTACCTACAATTTGGTTTAGAAATACTTGGAGTTGGGGTTACGAAAATTACAAACATAAACCAACCTTAACTGCAAAAGGTAATTCGATAATCGAAGTTGATCACAAATTAGTAGGACATTTTAATTTATATGCTGAAAATCCAGAAGGTCTTTTGTTTTGTGATAATAAAACCAACTACGAAAAATTATATAATTCTCCTAATCCATCGTCTTATGTGAAAGACGGAATAAATGATTACATTATTAACAAAAAAATACACAGCATAAATCCTGAGCGCATTGGTACCAAGGCTTCTGTACATTATGATGATATTGTTCCGGCACTAGGCAAAAAAGAATATCGCCTTCGATTTACAAACACTATCAATACAGATGCCTTTGTTGACTTTGATACCATTTTCCAAAAAAGAATTGAAGAAGCTGATGAGTTTTATGAGCTCATTCAAAAAGGAGTTAGGGATGAAAAATTAAGATCCATTCAGCGTCAAGCTTATGCAGGAATGCTTTGGACAAAACAATGGTATTATTATAATGTTTACGAATGGCTCAAAGGAGATCCTTCAACACCAAAACCTGAAAAAGGAAGAAATAGAGGAAGAAATAGTACTTGGAAACACCTTTATACTTCCAATATTCTTTCTATGCCCGACAAATGGGAATATCCTTGGTTTGCTGCTTGGGATTTGGCTTTTCACACCTTGCCTTTGGCTAGATTGGATCCCGATTTTGCAAAAAGGCAATTATTGGTTATTCTTCGAGAATATTATATGCATCCTAACGGACAAATTCCCGCTTATGAATGGTCATTCTCTGATGTAAATCCGCCTGTTCACGCTTGGGCTACTTGGAAAGTATATACAATTGACAAAGAAGCCAATGGAGGCGTTGGGGATATTGTTTTCTTGGAGCGCATTTTTCATAAATTACTATTGAACTTTACATGGTGGGTAAATCTGAAAGACGAAAATGGCAACAACATCTTTGGTGGTGGATTCCTTGGTATGGACAATATTGGAGTTTTTGATCGCTCACATAGTTTACCAACCGGAGGCCACCTAGAGCAAGCCGATGGTACCGGATGGATGGCAATGTACTGTTTGAACATGTTGAGAATTGCTTGCGAAATATCATTAAAAAACCCAGTTTATCAAGATATGGCTTCGAAATTTTTTGAGCATTTTCTGCATATTTCGGGAGCAATGCAATCTTTGGGAGACAACAAATTAAGTCTTTGGGATGAGGAAGATCAGTTTTATTATGATATGCATCACAAACCAGATGGCGATGCCGAGTTACTGAAAATACGTTCGATGGTGGGATTAATTCCATTATTTGCTGTCGAAGTTTTGACACCAGATTTGTTAGAAAAATTGCCTTTGTTCAAGCGTAGAGTTGAGTGGATTTTGAAAAACCGTCCCGATTTGGCTAATTTAGTATCAAGTTGGTTTACACATGGAAAAGGCGAAACTCGTTTACTTTCAACACTTAGAGGGCATAGAATGAAAATGATTCTTAAACGAATGTTTGACGAAAAAGAATTTTTATCCGATTTCGGGGTTCGTTCCTTGTCTAAATACCACAAACAAAATCCCTATAAATTTGAATATCATGGAGGTGTAATTCAAGTTGATTACACCCCAGCCGAAGCAACTGGAGATATGTTTGGCGGGAATTCCAATTGGCGAGGTCCCATTTGGTTTCCAATGAATTACTTGATTTTGGACTCTTTAGAAAAATTTCACAACTATTATGGCAAAGAATTTATAGTTGAATTTCCAACAGATTCAGGAATTAAAGTAAATTTAAGCCAAGCTTCAAAAGAAGTAGCAAAAAGATTATTGGCACTATTTATTCCTGATGTTGATAATAAAATTCCAATGTATGGAGAATATGAGAAATTCCAAAAAGATACAAAATTTAACGAAAATCACTTGTTTTTTGAATATTTTGACGGTGATACGGGCAAGGGTTTAGGCGCCAATCATCAAACAGGATGGACGGGGTTGATTGCCGAAATCATCTGGCATTTGAACAATGAAGAAGCGGATCAAAAGTTATAAATTTTGGTCTATTGGTAAAGAAAGGCTCTTTTAAAAGTTGTTGTTTTAAAAGAGCTTTTTATATTTTGGTTTACAAAAATTTATTCGGTTTTAGAATAGTATTTTTTCCTAAACCAAAAAGCTACGTTTACTAAGGCTATTAAGGCTGGAACTTCTACTAATGGTCCAATAACTCCAGCAAAAGCCTGACCACTATTGATGCCAAAAACACCAATAGCAACGGCAATCGCCAGTTCAAAATTGTTTCCTGTTGCGGTAAATGCAATGGCGGTAGATTTAGAATAATCAGCACCAAAATATTTTCCAATCAAGAAACTTATGATGAACATGATTATAAAATAGATGACCAAGGGTAGTGCAATTCGTAGTACATCAAAAGGAATTTGGACAATTAAATTTCCTTTCAGACTAAACATTAATACAATTGTAAATAAAAGCGAAATCAATGTAATTGGAGAAATAAAAGGTACATATTTTGTTTCAAACCATTCTAAACCTTTGATTGCGATAAAAGCATATCGACTTATGAGTCCTAATACAAAAGGAATTCCCAAATAAATACCCACGCTTTCCGCAATTTGTCCAATACTGATGTTGACTTCAAATCCTGAATATCCAAAATAGGGTGGAAGTATGGTAATGAAAAAATAAGCATAAACACTGTACAACAACACTTGAAAAATGCTGTTCAAGGCGATTAAACCTGCGGCATATTCTCGATTTCCATTGGCTAAATCGTTCCAAACCACCACCATTGCTATACATCGAGCCAAACCTATTAAAATGACACCAATCATATATTCAGGATAGCCATTCAAAAATAGTAATGCTAATGCAAACATTAAAATTGGCCCTACAATCCAGTTTAAAAACAAGGAAGCTCCAAGAACTTTTGTGTTTTTGAAAACTTTGCCCATTTGTTCGTATTTCACTTTGGCCAGTGGTGGATACATCATTAATAGTAAACCTATTGCCAACGGGATATTAGTTGTTCCGCTTGAAAAAGAATTGATAAAATCACCACTCGAAGGAATAAAATAGCCAATCAAAACGCCGATTGCCATTGCCAAGAAAATCCAAAGTGTAAGAAAGCGATCCAGAAAACTTAATTTTTGTCGTTCCACTAATGGTGCACAATGATTTGCAGACATAATTATTGTTTAATTTGCGAAAACACGTAAAACATATCACGAGCGATTTGTCGGCATCTTTCATCGTATTTTTCATTTTGTTGTGGTGTATTATCAAATGCTTTTGGGTCTTGGTATGGCAAACCTAATCGGAAATTGGCTCCACGAACAAACGGACATGATTGGTCAGCCTCGGAGCAAACCATAATTGCCCCAAAATTTTCGGTAGGATTTGTTGAATCGGTGTATTTTTTTGAAAACAATACCATTGGATTTATTTCGTCACCAATTGTAGCAATCCAGATTGGGTTTTCGCTCTGTTGATTAGATTGTAGTTCTATTCCTGTTTTTTCAAGGGCTAGTATTGCATTTTTATTGACTTTTGTTTGTTCTGTTCCTCCAGAGAATGTGCTTACCATTTTTACATCATAATAAATGGAAGCAATTTGTGACCAAACTTGTGCCATGTGGCTTCTTCGAGAATTACTTGTGCATACAAAAAGTAAATTGATTGCTTTATTTTCTTTTTGTTGTTCTGAAATATATTTGGCTATTTCATTCAAACTGGCTTTTGTTTCTTCATTAATTTGATTAAATTCTGCTGGAAGCGATTTGCAATAGGTTAAAAGTTTTGGATTCAAATCTTGTTTTGGTTTATTTACAAACGATAAAGTAGCTAAACAGCTTAAGATTAATATTGATTTTAAAAATATTTTTTTATAGTTTTTCATTTTTTTGATTTTTTAATTTGTGAGAAAACGTAAAACATTTCAGTTGCTATTTGCACACTTCTTTCTTCATATTTTTCAGCTTGTTGTGGTGTATTGTCAAAAGCTTTCGGATCTTCGAAAGTAATCGGAATACGTTTTTCGGCTCCTGCAATGAAAGGACAACCTTGGTCGGCAGAAGAACAAGTCATAATGGCTGCAAATTCACTTTGTGGATTAAAATCGTCGTCAAAAGTTTTCGAAAAACCAATAATTGGATGTTCGTTTTCAGCATATTTTATACTATAAACAGGATTGTTTCCTTCGGCAATGGTCTTGATTTGAAAGCCTTGTTTTGCTAAGGTTTTTGCCGCCATCGGAAACATTGCTGTAGCTTCGGTTCCACCTGAATAGCAAAATACATTTTTAATGTTATAGTAACTCGAAGCGGTTTGTGCCCAAACTTGAGACAAATGGCTTCTTCTGGAATTGTGTGTGCAAATCAAGTTCAATCTAATTTCTTGACCGTTGCTGGCTTTTTCTTGAATATAATCAATAAGTGATTTTAGAACTATTTTACGATCCTCAGAAATTCTTTCGAAGTCTAAAGTATTTATAACATTTTCAATTTCTGGAAAAAGGGACGGTTTTATCAGTGTCATATTATATTAGTTTAAGCATTTAAAAATTAGCAAGAGCTTCCACCTGGAGCGCAACAACTTTGTTCGATTTTAATATCCGATAATTTTACTTTTTGTTTTTCTAGGGGAATTCCGCATTGGTCTTGAGCCAAACAGGCCGTTTGTTTGTTCAACAAAACAAAATCTTTCCCATTGAAATCCAAATCGTATTTACCGATGGTTCTTTCTTGGTATTCCACTTCAATTTCGAAATCTTTTATACCCAAAACCGTTTCGGATAATTCGATGATGTTAAGCAATTTTTGAGGTTTCAAGCGGTGTTCAAAATCATTGGCATCCCATAATTGGAAATTTACGACTGTTTCTTTGCGAACTGTCCCGCCACAATCGATGAAGTTTTTGGTAATCAAACCCACTTCTGTAACGTGAAAATGTTCAGGTACTGCAGTTCCGTTTGGCAATAAGAAGTTTACCGCTTCTGCCGACTTTAAGATGTTTTTTGCTTGAGATAGTTTCATGATTTAAAATTTTTAAATTAATATTCTTACAGCATAAATTGTATGCTGCCGTTTACATAACTATATGGTTTATTGAAGTTGTTATCTACTTGTCCTTCAACGTAATGTAAGCCAAGTTTCAGTCTATCTTTGTTTATAAGCCAGTTTATTCCAATATCAAACACGTGTTGTTTTGTACTTTTTGTAAATGGATTTTGATTCGTGTAGAGGTTATCAGGAGATTCAGTACTATACATTAATGTTGGTTGAATAATAGTGTTGTTTTTTTGGATAAAATTCCAAGCAATCTTAGCACTATTTACTTTGTCGATTGTTTTAATCGATTTTGATGTACTTACTGTATTTTCGCGATACATCCAATCGTGCTCAATGATTAAGTCAAGTGGCCCATAATTTAATTGTAAATCAGCGCCATAGAACATATTTTGGTTAAAAATAGAAGTTTTTCCCTGATGTGAAGCGTTTATTGCAAAGCTAATCCCCTTTCTTTTACCGTAACCACTTTGATAATAGACTAATGAATAATCATTCATTTCAGGATCACCAAACATAAGCGTCAATCTTGCTGTTTTAAGAACACTTTTTAAAGAGTCATTCCCTGTTATTAAAGGGCTATTGGTGTCAAAAAAACCTACGTCATACAGGAAGTTTGTTGACTTATTTATTTGTAAAATTCCTCCGATATTTATACCTGTTTCCCTTCCAATTAATCGTCCTACAACGTGTACACGCGGTTGGTTGTTTGGTAGCGATTTTTCTTGAGAAATACAAAACCACGAACTGTAAATAGATTCTTTTCCGACTCGGGGTCTAAAATAGCCCATAGTTATATTAAGAGCTCGACTTGAATTGTAGGATAAAAAACCATCTCTTAAAACGAAATTAAATTTGTCATCGTTATTTAATGCACCACCTTGGCTAACAGTAAATACATCTTTACCAATTCCATCATAAGAAAATGTAGTGCCATAAGTCAATTTAGATGCGATTTTACCGTTAACTCCAAACCGTCCTCGTCTGATAAACATATCGTATCTTGGAGTGAAAGTTCCTTGCGGATATTTTAGAGATTCAACATTCCACATTTGTAATGCGATATTGATATTCATGTATCCATTATCAAATTTGACTTGTGCCAACCAATCTTTGTTGAGTTGCTTAACAATATTGTCTTTTTGTTGTGCTTTCACTGCACTGCAAGCCAAGCAAAAACTAACCAAAATAAATAATTTTTTCATAACCTAAACTAACAGCATTGAATTTTACCTTTTTCTAAATGCTTTTCAACATCTTGAAAAAAACCTTTTATTTTTTCGAAACCGACTTCGTCGATGCAATAGCAAATGGTTGCTCCTTCAAAGTTTCCTTTGATTAAACCCGCATTTTTAAGTTCCTTCAAATGCTGAGAAACTGTTGGTTGCGCTAAAGGCAACTCGTTTACAATTTCTCCACAAATGCAAGTGTTTACTTCTAGTAAATATTCAATTATAGCTATTCGAGCTGGATGTCCCAGTGCTTTAGCGAGAATTGCCAATTCATTTTGTTGTTCTTTAAATTGATCTGTTTTGGATGCTCCCATCGTTATATTTTTATATTGCAATATTACGATATATATTAACTTATGACAAATATTTAATGTTAAAAAAAAGTATTACCCTTTTGCTTAATTTTAACTTCAAAGAGGTTAATGTTCCATTCTAGGATTTTTATATTAGTAGTTTGTATGGTTTAGGGTCAACTTAAATTTATCAATATTTCATTTTTGTGGTAAATAAAAAGTGTTTTAGGTTTTTTTTTACATAAAATTTTATGGTTTTCTATATTTATTGTTTCAATAAAAGCATTAATTTAACTTAACATTACCACATCAAACTGTATTTATAAGCAAAATATAAAATTATGATTTTGATGGTAAAACCCAATGAATTCAAATGATTCAATCGTTTTCGTTAAATATTTTTTTGTATAGTTTTTATATAGTTTCAAAACACAACAACTTATCAAAAGGTTGATTATATTTGGATATAACTTAAAAATTTATAATTATGAAAAAAATTACTGTTTTAATTGCATTACTGATAAGTTCGGTAACGTTTTCTCAAAGTCTTGTATTGGGTTTTGAAAATGGTGAAAGTGGAGGTGTTGCCGGTGGGCCTTTTGGTAACATGGCCGCTCCTATAGTAGAGGCTGGAACTGGTACAAATACTAGTCAAGTTCTTAAAATTGTTGGAAATGCTGGTCCTGAAGTTTGGCAAGGGATTAACTTGAATTTGACATCTGCAGTTCAATTGACAACAACAAAATCAATGAGTATAGATGTGCTTTCAAGTTCACCGGTTACTTTTTTAGTTAAAGTAAAAGATGGAGCGGTAGAAGCAGCAGCTGAAGTTACTCACAATGGAAATGGTCTGTGGCAAACACTTACATTTACATTCAACAAGTCTTTAGACGGTAAAGCAGATACTGCGAATGGTGTTTATAAGACCTTTGTAATACATGCATATTGGAAAGCAGGAGAGACATCATTTTTCCCAAATGTTCCTACACCTGCCAGAACGTTTTATGTGGACAATCTTAAGGGTGTTCTTGGAACTCCGCCAGTAGATCCAGCTCCAACAGTTGCTGCTCCAACGCCTCCAAACAGACCTGCTGCAGATGTTGTTTCAATGTTTAGCGATGCATACGCAAACATTCCAGTGGCACAATGGTCAGCAGATTGGGATGATGCAACTGTTTCAGATGTTACAATTGCTGGTAACGCTACGAAAAAAATTAATTTTGGTAATTTTTTAGGTGTTGTACTTACTGATTACACAAATACTACTGCTATGACTCACTTCCACATGGATTACTACATTAATACTGGAACTGATATGATTGGAAAGGTTTTGAACCCTAAATTGTCCAACCATGCAGCAAAAACTGGTGAAACAAATGCCCTTTTATTGACTAATTTACCTCCTGAAGATTCTCCTGGAAGATGGGTATCTCTTGATGTTCCTCTTTCAACTTTTACACCACAAGGCACTTTTGATCGTGAGTCTATCAAAGAATTCCTTATCACTTCAAATATTGGAGTTGTGTATGTAGATAATATTTATTTGCACAAAAACACATTGGGAACTCAAAAATTTGCTGCTTCAAATGTAAAAATCTACCCAAATCCTGTAAAGAATTCTTTCACAATTTCTGCTAATAGTGAAATCCAAAGAGTTTCTGTTCGCAATATTTTGGGTCAAGAAGTGTTGAAATCTAATCCTAGAAGTAACAATGCTACTTTGGAAACTAGCGCGCTACAAAAAGGAGTTTACATGGTAACAACCGAGATTGATGGTAAATCGGCTACTTCAAAAATAGTTAAAGAATAGTTTTTTTATAGTTTCACAAAACAAAGACTTGTTTAATGTTTGTATATATTTGCAAATAACTTAAAATTTAAATAACATGAAAAAAATTACGCTTTTAATTGCAATAATGATTACTTCATTAGTTTTTGCACAACAAACAAACAATGCACCGGTTCCAACAATACCAACAACCAATGCACCAGTGCCAACGAAGCTTGCAGCTGATGTTATCTCATTTTACAGTGATGCTTATACTAGCCTACCTGGAGTTGATTTGAATCCGAATTGGGGGCAAACGGGGTTTAACGCCGTTAATACAACCTTCAATCCAACTGGGGCAACAACGAATCCCAATTATGCTTATTTTCTGGATACATTCAATTATCAGGGAATACAATTTACTGGACAAAATCTTGTGTCAAGTAAAATGGAAAAGTTGCATATAGATATTTGGACACCAAATTGCTCAAGCTTTGAGGTTTATTTAATTGCTCCTGGGCCGATTGAAAAACAAGTAACTTTAACACCTACTCTTAGTGGTTGGAATTCTTATGATATCGCATTAACAGAATACAGCAATCAAAATTTACCATTAACTAATATTTTCCAATTTAAATTTGTAGGTACTCCTTTTGGTACCTCAAAAGTATATTTAGACAATATTTACTTTTGGAAAACTCCAGCACCTTCAGGAACGCCGGTTATAGGATCTCTTACTGTACCTGCTAAAAAAGTTGGCGATGCTCCATTTATTTTGACAGATCCTACAAGTAATAGTTCTGGTGCTTTTTCATATACTAGTAGCAATACAGCTGTTGCAACAATTTCAGGAAAAACGGTAACCATAATTGGATCTGGATCTTCTGTTATAACAGCTATTCAAGCCGCATCTCCACCATATTTAACAGGTAGCGTAACGGCAACTCTAGTTGTTGAGGCTTTTCCAGCCAGTGCAGCTCCGACACCGCCAAACAGACCCGCTGCGGATGTTATTTCATTGTTTAGCGATGCATATACCAATATTCCAGTTGCACAATGGTCAGCAGAATGGGACGATTCTAATATTTCAGATGTGACTATTGATGGAAACGCTACTAAAAAAATTAATTTTGGAAATTTCATAGGTGTTATTCTTACTGATTACACAAATACTACTGCTATGACTCACTTCCACATGGACTACTACATTAATACTGGAACTGATTTGATTGGGAAGGTTTTGAACCCTAAATTGTCCAACCATGCAGCAAAAGCTGGAGAAACAAATGCTCTCTTGTTGACTAATTTACCGGCATTAGATGCTGCTGGAAGATGGGTATCTCTTGATGTTCCTCTTTCAACTTTTACACCACAAGGTGGAGGAGTTGCTTTTTCTAGAGAATCAATAAAAGAATTCCTTATCACATCAAACATTGGAGTTGTGTATGTAGATAATATTTACTTGCATAAAAACACATTGGGAACTCAAAAGTTGGATGCTTCAAATGTAAAAATCTATCCAAATCCTGTAAAGAATTCTTTCACAATTTCTGCTAATAGTGAAATCCAAAGAGTTTCTGTTCGAAATATTTTGGGTCAAGAAGTTTTGAAATCTAATCCTAAAAGTAATACTGCTACTTTGCAAACTAGCGCGCTACAAAAAGGAGTTTACATGGTAACAACCGAGATAGATGGTAAATTGAGTACATCTAAAATAATCAAAGAATAATTTTAGTTAAAAAGAGTTTATTTCTGAAGGCACGCCGTAAAAAAGCGTGCCTTTTTGATTGAATCTAATTTTATTTTTATATTTTTATTGATGTATAATTAAGCGCTGTTTAACATGTTAAAGAATATTTTTATTAGTTTTTTATTGATCAACTTTTGCTCCGTTTTTTCGCAAGAGCTTCCACCGATAATTAAATATCCTGCTCTTATCTATGAGGGAGGAAATCAAAATTGGATGATTTCTCAGGACAAAAATCAACATCTGTATTTTGCAAATAATGAAGGACTTCTAGAATTCAATGGTTCCAGTTGGAAACTTTATCCATCGCCTAATGAAACTATAATTCGCTCTGTAAAAGTTATCGGCGATAGAATCTACACTGGATGTTATATGGAATTTGGTTTTTGGAAAAGACAATATGATGGCAGACTAAAGTATTCCTCATTAACTAAAAATTTAAAAAGGAAAATTCTAAATGACGAAATTTTTTGGAATATCATAAGTTATGATCAATGGGTTGTTTTTCAGTCCTTGAACAGAATTTTCATTTATGATTCACAAAAAGGTGTTTTTAGCACTATTGTTGAAAAAAATGGAATTAGTAAATCTTACAAAACAAATAATTCTATTTATTTTCAATCACTAAACGATGGACTTTATGAGATTGAAAGTGGAAAAAGCCGATTGGTTTCTAATGATCCTATCCTTCAAAAAAATAGAATTGTAAATTTGTTTTCTTTTGAAGATGTTTTATTGATTCAAACTGAATTTAATGGTTTTTATAAACTTACAAATGCTGTTTTGTCCAAATACACTACAGCAATTGATGCTGAGTTGGCTTCGACCAGTATTTACAGTAGTATTAGGCTTTCAGATGGTAGTTTCGTTATTGGAACAGTTTCAAAAGGTATTTATGTTTTGACAAAAGAAGGTAATTTAAAGTACCACATAACACAAATTACTGGCTTGACTAATAACACGGCTTTATCCTTATTTGAAGATTTTGATAAAAACCTATGGGTGGGCTCTGATAATGGTATCAATTGTTTAAATCTTCAATCGCCTATACATAGCAGTACAGATGATACTGGAAATTTAGGTACAGTTTACGCTGCAAAACTATTTCATAATAAATTATATGTTGGAACAAATCAGGGATTATTTTATAAAAACAATAAAAGCAACGAGGAATTTAAGTTGATTTCGGGAACAAAAGGTCAGGTTTGGTCTTTATTTGAATATGATAATACCCTTTTTTGTGGTCACGATTCTGGAACCTTTGTGATTGAAGATACTACCGCAAAAAATATCTTTTCGAAATCAGGAACTTGGAAATTTCAAATTGTTCCCAATCAAAGATCGCTATTGCTTCAAGGAAATTATTTTGGGATTTCAGTTTTAGCGAAAATAAATAACCAATGGATTTTTAGAAATAAGATCAAAGGCTTTGATTTTTCTTCACGATATTTTGAAATTGATAATTCTTCTGTGGTTTATGTTAGTCATGAAAAGCAAGGAATTTTTAGATTGCAATTGGATACTAAATTCCTAAAAACAAATGGTATCAAACCTTATAGTTTCCCGAAAAGCGGAAAAAATGCAGGTTTAGTAAAATTTAATAATTCTATTTATTATGCTTTCAAAGAGGGTGTTTTTAAATTGGATGATAAAACAAAAAAATTCGCAAAAGATAAATTACTGAGTTCTATTTTTGAGAATGATGAATATACTTCTGGTAAAATGATTGTAGATAATTCAAATAAGATTTGGCTATTTTCAAAAAACCGAATACATTATTTTTCAATGAGTAAGTTGGGCAATCAACTTAAACAAAATGCGATTCCAATTCCGGCTTCGCTGACCAATGCCATGCCAGGTTATGAAAATGTTACACAAATATCAAATTTCGATTATTTGATTGGCACAACGGATGGGTATTACGTTTTGAATATTAGCGATTTAGCTTCGAATAAATATTTGGTTTCAATATCTGAAGTTAGCACAAACAAATTAAGCGAAGAATCTGTTTATCGATCTATTAATTCAGAAGGTGAATTCAATTCTGACGAGAATAATGTGTCTTTTAATTACACAGTACCTGAATACAACAAATACATTAAAGCTGAATATCAATATTTATTAGAGGGATTTCAGGAGGAATGGAGCGAATGGAGCACGAAACCAACCGTGAATTTTAAAAATCTAGCTTCGGGTGATTATGTATTTAAAGTTAGAGCAAAATTTGCCAATTCATCGATTGAAAATTCGGCTGTGTATTCTTTCACAATTCTCAAACCGTTTTACAGGACAAACTTGGCAATTATTATTTGGCTTTTACTTTTAGTAGTTCTGAGCTATTACGTTCATAAAGCATATAGGAATTATTACCATTTACAACGAGAAAAATTAATTGAAGAAAATAACAGACTGCTCGAAATTAAAGAACTAGAAATTGAGCAACAGCTCATGAAATTAGAAAACGAAAAACTGATACTCGATGTAGATTTGAAAAATAAAGAATTAGCTGCCACGTCAATGAATTTGAATAGCAAGAACGAGTTGCTTGCATTTATCAAAGAAGACTTGAAAAAGACTTCTGAAAGTAATAATAGTTTAAGTGTAAAGTCGGTAATCAGGACTATCAATAAAAATATTACTGAAGAGGATTCTTGGAAGGTATTTAAAGAAGCTTTTGACAACGCGGATAAGGACTTTTTAAAGAAAATTAAGCAAGCTCATTCTTCTTTAACCCCTAATGATTTAAGGCTGTGTGCTTACCTCCGATTGAACCTTTCGTCCAAAGAAATAGCACCTTTACTCAATATCTCACTTCGCAGTGTTGAAATTAAAAGATATCGTTTGCGTAAAAAAATGGATTTGCACCACGAACAAGGTCTTGTTGAGTATATCATTTCTGTATAGTTTAATGATTTTTAGTAAATCAAAACTATACATTACCACAACATTATTAGATTTTTTCTTTTTCGCACTTCAATATTTAGGTTTATAAGATTCCTATATTGTCAACAAACACATATTCTTTTTTTAAAATATGATTTTATTTGCTCGTTTTTTTTGCATTGTATGTTTTTTGTTGTGGTTCTTTTTGCTGATACTTTAATTTATTTTATAATTTTACTTTTCAATAAATAATAATTCAATTTTTACAATTTAACTTTTTAATTCATTAAATAATATGAAAAAAATTATTTTTTTACTACTCTTTTCTTTTTGTGCATTTTCTATCTATTCTCAAGCTGACAAAGTTTCTATAGATAAAAATGCTGAAGGAATAAAACTAAAAGTCAATGGAAACGACTTAATGATTAATGGTATGAACTGGGACTACTTTCCTATTGGTACAAATTATTCTTATAGTTTATGGAATCAATCAGAAAGTGTAATAAAACAAGCTTTAGATGATGAAATGTCATTGCTTAAAAATATGGGGGTAAATGCGATAAGAGTATACAGTGGTATGCCCAAAAAATGGATTGAATATGTTTATACAAATTATGGTATTTACACCATGTTAAATCATTCTTTTGGTCGATACGGTTTGACTATTGATGGTGCTTGGATTCCAACTACCGAATATGCCGATGCCAAAACCCGTCAATTGCTTTTGAATGAAGTAAAACAAATGGCTCAAGATTATAAAGATACTAAAGGCTTGCTTTTGTTTTTGTTAGGAAACGAAAATAACTATGGGTTGTTTTGGGACGGTGCCGAAACTGAGAATATTCCTGTAAAAGATAGAAAGTCTACAAAACGTGCGGAATACATGTACAAATTGTTTAATGAAGGTGTAGTTGCAATGAAGTCTATTGATAAAGTACACCCAGTTGCAATTTGTAATGGGGACTTGTTGTTTTTAGACATTATTGCAAAAAATTGTAAAGATGTTGATATCTTGGGTATTAATGTTTATCGTGGGATTTCGTTTGGAGATATGTATGAACGTGTCAAAAAAGAATATGGGAAACCAGTTTTATTGTCAGAATTTGGTTCAGATGCCTTTAATGCAATTGCAAATGCTGAAGAGCAAAGCGGACAAGCCAATATTTTGAAGGGCAATTGGAAAGAAATATATGAAAATGCTGCGGGAATGGGAAAATCGGGTAACTCTTTGGGAGGATTTACTTTTCAGTTTAGTGATGGTTGGTGGAAGTTTGGTCAAAGCAAGTTTTTAGATGTTCATGACACAAATGCTTCTTGGTCAAATGGAGGATATACTTTTGATTTTGAAAAAGGAGAAAACAATATGAATGAAGAATGGTTTGGGATTTGTGCCAAAGGACCAACAAATGCCCAAGGTAATTATCAATTGTATCCTCGTTCTGCGTACTATGTCCTTCAAGATGTTCATAAGTTTAATCCATATACTAACGGAAAATCAGCATCTGATGTAGATAATCACTTTAGTAATATTCAAATCATGGATGCTTCTATGAAAGCTAGAGCTGATAAATCGGCATTAGACAGCCAAAAAGGCGGCAAGATTAAATTTTCTCGATTAGCTGCTGAATTTACTACTTTCAATACTGGTGGAGAAAAAATTTTAACTCCAAGTACTGCTCCAATAAATAATACTACATTTCCAAATCAACTAGGTTTTGATCACATGGAATCTTATTTTATTGGAGTTGAAGCCAGTCCAGTTTCTAATATGACTGCTAATGTAGAATTCAATATTTTGGGTAATGTGGCACTAAATCCAATAAATGAAATATTTTATGAAAACAGAGCACGTCCAACAGTGGTTTCTGGGCCTAATGGAGATGTAACTTTGTCTGAT
Source organism: Flavobacterium psychrophilum (assembly GCA_945878515.1). Taxonomy (GTDB): domain Bacteria; phylum Bacteroidota; class Bacteroidia; order Flavobacteriales; family Flavobacteriaceae; genus Flavobacterium; species Flavobacterium psychrophilum_I. The sequence goes on from CAMCTL010000004.1 coordinate 35,181, forward strand.
AATAATCGTGTTCAAGTATACAGAGCCAGTTACAAATGGGACGAAAAATTATTTAATTTAAATGGTTTTTATCGTACGGGTCACTATCATTGGGGGTATGAGGGAGATTTCTTTGGTCTATATCCAGAAGCCAATTATGGACCTAATCTAGATATTTATAATGGTATAGCTCCTTTTGGATTTGAAGTAGAAGGAAAAAAAATATTTAAAGGATTAAAATTAGCTGCAGGACCACAACTGTGGTGGGGTGCCAATCCTGCTTTTTTACTTAAGTATTCTAAAAGTATAGCAAAATTCGATGTTACGGGTATTTTTCATGAAGATTTAGAGCAACTAGGGGTTGCTAATACCTCCATTGCATTTCCTCAACCCAAAACAAGAAGGTTGACCCTGCATGCCAATAGAAAATTCGGAAAATTTGGCGTTGATTTAGGAGGTATTTGGGCCGGACAACCGCTTAATGGAAGAGAGTATCAGGTTTTGCGACAAAATGAAGACGGCATGAACGTAGCTAAATTGGCAACAATAGAAGCCAAAGATAATTTAGGAGCTAAAGTAAAAGTTACTTACACTGGAGGGAAATTCAATTGGTATGCTCAAGGTGCTGCTCAAGGATTAGTTGCAGGTGGTGCAACTGGTGATCAAACGCAAACGTTTACAGGTTGGAGATTAAAAGACAATGGAGGCGGTAATCAATACCACTTCTTAACAGGAGCAACCTATACTATTGGTAAATTACAAATTGCACCAAACTTTTTATGGCAAAAACCGCTAGAGGAAGCTATTACTGCGGATGCTATTGGAGGTAGACTTAGAAACATCCTCCAAGATCCTTTTGTTGTACGAGGAAATAGAGAGCAAGTGGCTGCTGAAATCTTATTTACTTTTGATCCCACTCCAGGTACTTGGATGTATGAATGGGACAATGACCGTTCAGAAGATGCCAAATTTGCACTAAGTGCAGGATTTGTATTCCGTCATTTGCCTACTACTCAAGATGCAGCTATAGGATTTTTAGCAAATAGAACCGCTTTTGCCTTTCCAAATTCTGTTCCAGCAAAAGATTTGTGGGAAGTTAACACAAGATTAGTTTCAAAATTAACCCCTGATTTAGGTTTTATTGCTAATATTTACGGTGGTCCAACTCAAGGTAATGGCAGCGATGCTAGAACAATTGAACGATATGGAATGGATTTAAGAACTATTTATAAAAAAGTAAAAATCAATTCATCTGTAAAAGTTAATGATTTTGGACCTTTCGATTATCATAGGGATTTTAACTTAACTTATCCTTTACAATTAATGGCTGATTTGTCTTTTGGGATTGGTAAACAAGATTGGTTTATACTTCCTGGTACGAGAATTGGATTTATGGGAACATGGCGTTCACTAGATCAATACTCTAATAGATATAATAGTGGAGCAACTAAGTTAGATACTGATGGAAAAGTAGTTCCATTTCCTAACGCTCCTGGATATGCATTAGGTCAAGAATGGGAGATTAGAACATATATTCAAATAAACATTGGTAACTAATAAAATATATAAAAATGAAAAAATATTCAATTATTGAACTTGGAAAAATTGGATTTGCTCTTTTGGGCTTACTGTTTGTTTCAGGTTGTCAGAACGACGATGCTGATTTAAGAGATATAGATTTAACAACATCACAAAATAAAAATCCTGACGTATTTATAGATACTTTTAGCGGTGGACTAGATTATGCTGCTTTTGCAGGGTCAGATTATTTGGGTTTTCAGGTGGACAATAAAGTAGCTTATAATGGTTCAGCTGCTTCCATGCGTTTTGATGTGCCAAATGTTGGAGATCCAGATGGTGGTTTTACTGGAGGTGCATTTTTTTCGACAGGAGGACGTGATTTATCGGGTTATAATGTATTGACTTTTTGGGCTAAAGGGTTACAGGCTGCAACTATAGAATTAGGTTTTGGTTTAGATGATAAAGGATCTCAAAATTATAAAGCGAGTTGTACACAAAAAATTAGTACTACTTGGAAAAAATATTATCTCCCTATTCCAGATGCATCTAAGTTAAAATCAGAAAAAGGATTGTTTTACATTTCTGCAGGTGCGCTTGCTGGGAATGGATATACTTTTTGGCTTGATGAGGTAAAATATGAAAAACTTGATAACGTTATTCTACAAGAAGCGTTAATAAACAGTGGTAAAAACACAACAAAATCGGGTCCTGCACCTGCAAAAATTGAGGGTTTAACTACAAAATTTGCTCTTCCAAATGGAGGGAATCAAGTAGTGAATACATCTGCGAATTATTATAATTTTATATCTGACAATGATAAAGTAATAACCGTTAGTGCAAATGGTGTTGTCGAAAAATTAGGTGTAGGAACAGCAATTATTACTGCAAAATTAGCCGGTGTAGCCGCTGTTGGGTCTGTTACAGTTGTATCTACTGGGGCTTTTGTATTTCCTCCTGTTCCAACTAGGTCTGCTGCAAATGTTGTTTCTGTATTTAGTGATTTTTATACTAGCGTTAGTGTAGACTTTTTTAATGGGTATTGGCAGCCGTACCAAACCACACTTTCAAATGATTTTGAGGTGCCAAATAATGGTAAAGTAGATAAATTTTTATACTATACCAACTTTAACTTTGTGGGTAATCAATTATCTGCTCCAAGAGCTGATTTATCACAAATGACGCATTTACATTTCAATATGTATATTCCTGGATCGGTTCCAGCAAATTTTGATTTCTTAGTGACTATAGTCGATTTTGGACCTGATGGGGTAGAAGGTGGAAATAATGATACAAGAAAACAATTGTTTGTCCCTAAATCAAGTAGCATCAAAGCTAACGAGTGGCTTACAATAGAACTTCCTCTTAATATGACTAACAAAAGTAAAGTAGGATTGATTATTTATGAAAATATTAATATTCCTAGAGGTCCTGGACTTAGTGAATTTTATATGGATAATGTATATTTCTTTAAAAATTAAGGTTTAATTGCAATGGAGGTATTTGTTTATAAAACTTAGATCTCCATTGCAATTGATTATAAATTTTAAGAATCTAAATGAGCACGTAGAAACATAGTTTATATTATATTAGAATTAATTTGAACCATGAGCCAATGTGCTCTAATATTATAAGTGCTAACAATTATAAGTAAATTAAATGAAAAAAATAATATTAAGAATAGGATCCATTTTTGCTTTACTAATCATGGTAGGTTGTCTAGGCGAAGATCCTGTAGCTGTCGTAAATACTGCTGATGATTTTACTGTTTTAACATTCTCTGATGAGTTCAATACTGATGGAGCTCCAAATCCTCTAGTTTGGTCTTATGACCTAGGTACAGGAAATAACGGTTGGGGTAATAATGAAGAACAAAACTACACCAACAATGCTAAAAACGTTAAAGTAGAGGGTGGAAACCTTGTAATTACTGCAATAAAAGAAACCTCAGGCAGTAAACCTTATTCTTCTGCTAGAATAAAGACTCAAGGAAAATATAGTTTTAAGTATGGTAAAATAGAAATTAAGGCTAAATTCCCAACTGGTGTAGGAACTTGGCCTGCTGTTTGGTCTTTAGGTGATAATTTTAATACGGTGTCATGGCCTGCTTGTGGTGAAATTGATTTTGTGGAACATGTTGGAAAAGACCAAGATAAAATTTTCGGTTCTCTGCATTATCCAGGTAATTCAGGAGGAAATGCTGTATCTGGAAGCAAACGTATAATTAATGCATCTACTGAGTTTCATGTATATAAGGTGATATGGAATTCTAAAACTATTCGTTTTTATGTAGATAACGCATTATATAAAACTGCTCCAAATGCTTCAACACTGCCATTTAATCAAAACTTTTTCTTAATTATGAATGTTGCCATGGGCGGAAATTTTGGAGGGCCTATTGCTTCAACATTTACTCAATCTTCTATGGAGGTAGATTATATCAGAATATACCAGTAGTTTATTTTAAATCATGAAATAATACATGTAAATATTCTAAAGTTTATCATGGACAACAAGATTATACCTTGAAATGAATAAATTATTGGTGTAGTGATACGCCTTACAAATTGTCTCTAAGTTTTTAAATAAGTATTAAATTAAGCATACAAACATGGAAATAATAAAAATCGAAAACGAACAATTCTATAAAATATCCAATTGCGACAAGATGCGTCCATTTTTTATGAGCATTGTTAGTGATTCGGATCATTGGATGTTCATTTCCAGTAATGGTGGGCTAACTGCTGGTAGAAAAAATGCTGAATTCGCGCTCTTTCCTTATTATACTGACGATAAAATAACCGAATTTGCTGATATAACAGGTAGTAAGTCTATTTTTCAAGTTCGTTTTGACGATAAGGTATTGCTTTGGGAACCGTTTTCTGAACGATTTAATCAAAGCTATAATCTCACCCGAAATATTTATAAAAATTTATACGGAAACAAAGTCATTTTCGAGGAGGTTAATAATGATTTGCAACTTACTTTTAGATACCAATGGAATTCAAGTACCGTTTTTGGTTTTGTAAAAAAATCAGAAATCATAAATGAGTCAAATATTGATTATTCGATTACGGTCTTAGATGGTATTCAAAATATTATGCCTCAGGGTGTAAATAGTGATTTGCAATCGAGCACGAGTAACCTTGTTGATGCTTACAAAAGAAATGAACTGCACTCCGAAAGTGGATTAGGCATTTACGCCCTTAGCGCAATTATTGTAGATAAAGCGGAACCAAGCGAAGCCCTAAAAGCAAATGTGGTTTGGTCATTGGGTATGAATAATCCAACTTATTTATTGTCTTCGAAGCAAATTCCAGCCTTTAGAAAGCTACAAAAATTGACTGACGAAACGGATGTAAAAGGTGAAAAAGGCGCTTATTTTATTTCAAACGAATTGTTTTTACCGCAAAATGCTACTAAAATTTGGCATATTATTGCCAATGTCAATCAAGATCAATCACAAGTAGTTCAACTTACGCAGTCTATAATCCACGATAAAACAATAGTTAAAAAGCTTTATAAGGATATAGAATTAGGTCAACAAAATCTTATTGCGCTTGCAGCTTCAGCCGATGGATTGCAATTTACAGCTGATAAATTAGTTGATACGCGTCATTTTGCCAATACACTTTTCAATATTATGCGAGGTGGTATTTTTGATGATAATTACCAAATAGGCAAGATAGATTTTACACAATATTTAGCAAAAGCAAATAGCGAAGTGTTTGAAAAAAATCAACACTTTCTGCAAAATTTAAAAGATGAATTTTCGTACGTCGAATTGCTTGCTTTAATCGAAGATTTCGAAGACCAAGACTTAGTGAGACTTTGTACGGAATATTTGCCACTAAAATTTAGTCGCCGGCACGGAGATCCAAGTCGTCCTTGGAATAAATTCTCAATTAATACACGAAGCGAAATCGACGGTTCAAAGATTTTAGATTACGAAGGAAATTGGAGAGATATTTTTCAAAACTGGGAAGCATTGGCGTATGCCTATCCTGATTTTATTGAGGGGATGATTCATAAGTTCCTCAATGCCTCTACATTTGATGGATATAATCCTTATCGCGTGACAAAAAGCGGATTCGATTGGGAGGCTATAGAACCCGATAATCCTTGGTCATATATTGGCTATTGGGGCGATCATCAAATTATTTATTTGTTGAAGTTTTTAGAGTTTATAGAAAAGTATCATCCCGGAAAATTGAACGCTTATTTTGAAAAAGAATGTTTTGTATATGCAGCCGTTCCTTACACCATAAAACCGTATCAAGATATTCTGAAAAACCCAAAAGACACCATAGAATACAGTCACAGTTGGGAGAAAATAATTATTGAAAGAAAAAATGTCATTGGTGCAGATGGTGCTTTACTAAAAAGCAATGATGACGGTATTTATCACGTTAATTTTATCGAAAAAATTCTAGCTACTGTTTTAGCTAAAATGTCAAATTTTATTCCCGAGGGCGGAATTTGGATGAATACCCAGCGGCCTGAATGGAATGATGCCAACAATGCCCTAGTAGGAAATGGTGTATCCATGGTTACGTTATATTATTTGCATCGATTTTTAAAAACGTTCCAAAATATAGTAGCGTTTTCCGATTTAGAAACCATCAAGATTTCAAATGAAATGGTAGAGTTCTATCATGAAGTCAGAGAATGCTTGGTAGAAAATCAACACTTGCTTTCCGGAAAAATTGATGATCAATCAAGAAGAAATATTCTAGATCGTTTAGGGAAAGCAGCTTCGGATTATCGCTTTCAGGTTTACAACAGTGGCTTTTGGGGAAAGAAAAGAACCCATTCTATGGCTGGTCTAAAAACGTTTATAAAGGTATCTTTAGCATTTATCGAACATTCTATCAGAGCCAACCAAAGACCTGATAAATTGTATCAAGCCTATAATTTGATGTCAATCACATCTGATGGTATTGTTATTTCTAACCTGAGCGAAATGCTTGAAGGTCAAGTGGCAGCCCTGAGTTCGGGATATTTAAAACCTAATGAATCGTTACAAATCTTGGATGCTTTGCGACACAGTAGTTTGTATCGTGCAGATCAAAATAGTTATATTTTGTATCCAAATAAAGACTTGCCAAAATTCTTAGAAAAAAATAACGTTCCTAAATCAAGTGTTGAAAATTCAGTGCTATTGACAAAATTGATGGCTAGTTCAAATTTTTCTATCTTGAATATGGATTGCAAAGGTAATTATCATTTCAATGGAAATTTCCATAATTCCAATGATTTGAAAGAGGCTTTAGCGCAACTCAAAAAGCAAGAAGATTATCAACTTTTGGTCGAAAAAGAATCGGATGCAATGCTGCAGATTTTTGAAGATGTTTTCAATCATAAAGCTTTTACAGGAAGATCAGGAACATTCTTTGGTTATGAAGGATTGGGTTCTATCTATTGGCACATGGTTTCAAAACTGCATTTAGCTGTATTGGAGGTTATAGAAAAAGCTTATGAGGACAACGAAGATAATTCCGTCATAGACGCTTTGGCTGTGCATTATCACGAAATAGGCGAAGGCATTGGCGTTCATAAATCACCAGAAGTCTATGGAGCATTCCCAACAGATCCTTACTCTCACACACCATCACATCGTGGTGCTCAACAACCAGGAATGACTGGGCAAGTAAAAGAAGATATACTTACTAGGAAAGGAGAATTGGGTATTAATGTTTCCGAAGGTAAATTAACGTTTGAGCCTTTTTTATTGAATCGAAATCAATTTTTGCAACAAGACCAAACGGTAAGTTTCAATGATTTAGAAAGTAAAGAATATTCAATACAATTAGAAAGTGGCAGTTTGGCATTTAGTGTATGTCAAGTTCCAGTGGTTTATAAAATTGCAGACAAAAATCAAATTGAAGTGGTATTCAAGAACAACCAAACAGAAACTATTTCTGCATTGACATTGAACCATGAGATGAGTCAAAAAATATTCAATCGTACAGGAGAAATCAGCCAATTAACGGTAAGTATTAACATTTAAGTAGATGATCAAAGTATCAAGAATTGTATTACTCCTTTCAATAATTACACTATTATTTTCGTGTAGTAGCCAACTTATGAATTCAAAAAAAGCATCAGCAATAACCGCCAAAGATATTATTGGAAATCCAAAATACCAAGCCATCTGTTATGGTGGATTTAGGGAGAAAACTAGGGATATTGAACCTACATTAGCACAGCTTAAAGAAGATTTACGACTACTTTCAGCAATGAATATTAAAGTGCTCAGAACCTATAATGTCCATAATAAAGAGGTTTCAAATTTATTAATCGCCATAAGAGAATTAAAAAAAGAAGATTCCAATTTTGAAATGTATGTTATGCTTGGCGCCTGGATTGATTGTAAAAATGCTTGGACTTCAATGCTTCCTATTCATAATCTTGAGAGTGAACGGAATGCTGTTGAAATTGCTGAAGCAGTAAGATTGGCAAACGAATATCCGGAAATTGTGAAGATAATTGCGGTAGGAAATGAAGCCATGGTCAAATGGGCAGCAAGCTATTATGTTGAGCCGGCCATTATTTTGAAATGGGTAAACCATTTGCAAAAATTAAAAAAAGAGCAAAAATTGCCTGCAGCGCTATGGATAACTAGTTCGGACAACTTCGCTTCGTGGGGCGGTGGAGGAGATGAATATAAATTTGAAGATCTAAACCAACTCATTAAAGCAGTCGATTATATTTCTATGCATACTTATCCAATGCACGACACACATTATCATCCTGTTTTTTGGGGCGTTTTAGAAAGTGAAAATCAATTATCCGAAAAGCAAAAAATTGATGCGGCAATGCTACGCGCAAGAGATTACGCTATCAATCAATACAAAAGTGTGTACAATTATATGAAATCTTTAGGAGTAAATAAACCAATAGCCATTGGAGAAACAGGTTGGGCTTCATTAGCGAGTGAACTTTACGGTAATTCCGGTTCAAAAGCAACAGATGAATACAAATCGGCTTTGTTTTATAAACTCATGAGACAATGGTCGGATAAAGAAAAATTATCACTTTTTTATTTTGAAGCCTTCGATGAACAGTGGAAAGATAGCGGAAATCCTCAAGGGTCAGAGAATCATTTTGGATTAATCAACTTGCAAGGTCAAGCGAAATATGCCCTCTGGGAAATGGTGGATAAAGGCGCCTTTAACAATTTGACACGCGATGGAAAAACCATTACTAAAACATATAGCGGCAACGAAAAAGCACTATGGGAGACTGTCAAAATGCCTTCATTGTTGAAAACTAATTAATTTAGTGATGAAAAAACAGCAACTTATTTTAAATCGTTTCAAAATTTTAGTACTAATTATTAGTATCACATTGTCAATGAATAGCTGTAAAGTATCCAAAGAATTAAAAACGGAAGTGTATGAAACTTCTGCATCGGGGAACTCATTAAAAAAAATTACTCAGTTTTCCGAAAGTAAAACGTCAGTAGTTATAACTTTAAATCCTGAGGAAAAATTTCAAACCATTACAGGTTTTGGTGGCTCTTTTACCGAAGCTTCGGCTTCATTACTCAATCGATTAAGCAAAGAAAACCGTAATAAAATTCTTGAAGCTTATTTTGGTGAAAACGGCGCCAAGTATTCTTTAACTAGAACACATATTGCTTCCTGTGATTTCTCGCTTAGTAATTATACGTATGCCAAAGTCGAAAATGACAAGTTATTAGAAAATTTCACCATAGAAGACGACAAATTAGATTTAATTCCGATGATATTGGAGGCAAAAGCCGTTTCAAAAGAAGGTTTTAAAATCATAGCCTCGCCGTGGACATCACCACCTTGGATGAAAGACAATAAAAAATATGTGGGCGGAAAATTATTGCCTGAATACAATGATTCGTTTGCTTTATATTTTTCAAAATATTTAGAAGCCTATAAAAAAGAAGGAATTAATATTTGGGGCATTACCGTAATCAATGAGCCACACGGCAACGGAAACAACTGGGAAAGCACACTGTTTTCTCCTAAAGAAATGACTGATTTCGTTCAGCATCATTTAGGTCCAAAATTAGAAAAAGACGGTTGGGCAGATGTCAAAATATTAGGCTACGACCAAAATCGGGCTGGTATACAGGAATGGGTTGATGTGATGTACGAGAATGAAAAGTCATCTCAATATTATGATGGTTTGGCCATTCATTGGTATGAAAGTACCTATGATTACTTTCCAAAGGAACTTCAATATGCCCACCAAAAAGCACCAAACAAATATTTAATTCAAACCGAAGCATGCGTCGATTCTGAAATTCCGCATTGGAATGACGACGCTTGGTATTGGAAGAAAGAAGCCACCGATTGGGGTTGGGATTGGGCTTCTGAAAAGGACAAACATTTGCACGCAAAATACGCTCCAGTAAATCGTTATGCTACTGATATAATTGGATGTTTAAACAATTGGGTCGATGGCTGGGTCGATTGGAATATGGTTCTCGATACTCAAGGTGGTCCCAATTGGTTTAAAAATTGGTGCGTGGCACCCGTTATTGTCGATCCAGAAAAAGATGAGGTCTATTTTACACCATTGTATTACACGATGTCACATTTCAGCAAATTTATGAGACCAGGAGCAGTTAAAATTGGCTGTACTATTTCTAATAAAGAATTGATGTCAACCGCTGTTAAAAATCCTGACGGAACGATTGCAGTTGTAATTTTCAATCCTACAGACCAAGAATTTTCGATAGAAATCAATCAAAACAATGGAAAGAAAAACTTTTCGATCCCTGCAAAGGCAATACAAACCATACTAATTAAACCTTGATAACCAAACAATAAAACTCTAAAGCTATGTCAAATAATAAGTCACATTCAATGGGAAAAGTTCCAATGGGTCAAAAAATCGCTTTTGGATTAGGAATGTTAGCCAACCAAATGTTTCCCGCAATGATTGGGATTTTTACAGTTGTATTAGTAGAAAAACTAGGCTTTAGTGGATTGTTACTTGGGTTAACCTATTTTATTCCAAAGTTTTATGATGCTTTATTTGATCTTATAATGGGATATGTAAGCGACAATACAAAATCAAAATGGGGCAGAAGGAGACAATATGTATTAGCAGGTGCCATTATTTTAGGAATTTCATTTGCATTAATGTGGCAATTGTATGTTGAAAATGGTGTTACTTACAATTTTTGGTACTTTTTAATTATTTCATTAATTTTTTACTCTGGACTTACTATATTCAGCATTCCGTACGTAGCGATGGGTTATGAAATGAGTGATGATTTTCATGAGCGAACCAATATTATGGCTACTTCTCAACTCATTGGTCAATTGGCTTGGGTTGTTGCACCGTGGTTTTGGGTATTAATGGCTGATCAATCATTGTTTTCTTCTAGTGATGTAGCTGTGAGAACTTTGTCAGTGTATGTTGCAATTGGCTGCACCATTTTAGCGGCTATTCCAGCATTTTTTATTCCAAGTAAATCAACACTAAACGAAAACTATAGTCCAATAGATTTTAAAGGAATCTTGGGTAGTTTTGGAGAAATTTCAGAAGGATTAAAAGCTTCGATAGAAATAAAACCTTTCAGGAAAATTTGTATAGCCACTTTCTTAATTTTTAATGCTTTTCAAACGACAGCTGGTTTTTCGTACTTCATTATCAAATATTATTTGTTTAAAGGAAATGAGGATGGGTTTGGATTATGGCCAACATTATTCGGATGTGTAGGAGCACTTATCACTACCGTTGTGGTAATTCCTATTGTTGCAAGAATGTCTAAAATAATGGGAAAAAAGAAAGCATTTTTAGTTTCTCAAAGTATTTCTGTGGTGGGTTATATTTTACTTTTTTTACTTTTTGTTCCCGGAAAACCTTATTTGTTTCTTTTTGCACTGCCTTTCTTTTCATTTGGTATCGGTAGTCTGTTTACCTTAATGATGTCCATGACTTCTGATGTTATAGATATAGATGAATTAAATACCGGAAAAAGAAGAGAAGGAAGTTTAGGCGCTATTTACTGGTGGATGGTGAAATTTGGAACCGCTGTGGCTGGATTATTAAGTGGCTTAATTCTTTCGTTGGTAAGTTTTCAATCCAATGCGGGTTCTCAAACTGATGAAACTATGTTTTGGTTGAGAATTTTCTTTGTTGGAATACCAATTATTGGCACATTGACAGCCATTTGGGTAATGAAAAATTATGATATTGATGAAGCGAAAGCATTAGAAGTTCGAGATCTTATTGACAAAAGAAAAAACCAAGCTAAAAAACAATCTTCAGCATATCTTTCTGGAAAATTACTTTCTTTAGAAAAATCTGGAATCTCTTTAAATTCAAAATTAGGTATTGATTTTGGTTCAAAAACTGAATCAGAACTAGCGAAACAATTTTCAGAAATTTTGAATGAAGGTTTACATGGTTTGTGTTTTAGTCCGTACATAGAGGGACAAGCCGCGGGAGATATTCTATCTGCAAATCAAATTAAAAGAAGATTGGATTTAATTGCCCCCCATACTGAATGGATCAGAACTTTTTCGTGTACCGAAGGGAATGAATTAATACCCGAAATAGCACATACAAACGGATTAAAAGTTGTTGTTGGTGCTTGGATCAGTGCTGATAAAGAACGAAATGAACAGGAAATACAATCGCTTATTGTTTTGGCTAAAGCTGGATTAGTAGATATAGCGGCTATCGGAAATGAAGTTTTGCACCGCGACGAAATTTCCGAGCAAGAATTAATTGGTTATATCAAAAGAGTGCGGGCTGCACTGCCGGATTCAATTCCAGTTGGCTATGTAGATGCTTACTATCAGTTTTTGAATAGACCAAACTTAGTGGCATCTTGTGATGTTATTTTGGCTAATTGCTATCCTTTTTGGGAAGGTGCAGATAGTGATTTCGCACTGAACTATTTGAATAGAATGTTGGAACTAACTCAACTTTCGGCTAATGGAAAAAAAGTAATTATTACAGAAACGGGATGGCCAAGTAAAGGAGAAAATATCGAAGCCGCTGTTCCTTCTAGATTGAATGCGATGAAATATTTTATTGCAGTTCAAGATTGGGCTAAAAATAATGAAATTGAACTATTCTATTTTTCATCGTTTGACGAATCATGGAAAATTAAACAAGAAGGAGAAGTTGGTGCCGGATGGGGCATTTGGGATAAAAACGAAAAATTAAAATTTAATAATTAAAGGTATGTCATTTAGAGAAGGTCATTATTTTTCATTAGAAGAAAATAAAAACAGCGAAGAAGGTCAAAATAGTTATCAGGAAATTCAGCTTTCAGGCGTTTCGTCTGATGAACTATCCAAAATTTGGAAAGAAACTTTAGAAAACGGAATGCATGGCGTTTGTTTCAGTTTGTACGAAGACGGACAGCAACCCGGGGATATTATTTCGGAAGAACAAGTGCGACGCAGGATGAAAATTATTGCGCCTTACACCAAATGGGTTCGCTCGTTTTCTTGTACGGAAGGAAATGAATTCATCCCTAAAATTGCTCATGAATTTGGGATTAAAACCCTAGTTGGTGCTTGGCTTGGCGATGATCCTGAAGTTAACGAAAAGGAAATAGCAGGTTTAATTCAACTTGCAAACGACGGTTTTGTTGACATTGCCGCCGTTGGTAATGAAGTAATGTACCGCAAAGATTTAACTGAAGAAGAACTTTTAGGATTCATCGACAGAGTTAGAAAAGCAATTCCTAGTTCGATTCCAATTGGATATGTTGATGCTTATTATGAATTTTCACATCGACCAAATATTACTGCAGTGTGCGATATTATTTTAACCAATTGCTACCCTTATTGGGAAGG
>CAMCTL010000005.1 GCA_945878515.1 Flavobacterium psychrophilum
GAAGGTATTTTAGTTCAAAAAGCACGTTGGGGAAGATCTGAAATAACAAAGGGGAAAATCAAAATTGAATTGAGCAAAGATATAGATGCAACAAAATTGACATTAGCGCAAGTTCAAGAAATGATTGCCAAGAAAATGCCCGCCAAAAAAGTAGCAGTTAAGAAAGCTACTGTAGCTAAAAAAACTACTGCTAAGAAAACAACAGTCAAAAAGAAATAAAAGATGGAATTTGATTTTCTAAAGCCATTAACTAACGAAATTCTGCAATTGTTTAAGACATTTTCTTCTCAACAGTTGGCGAGTAAAGTGGTTTTTCATACTGAAGAGGATTTTCCAGATTTAGATAAAATTAAAATTGCTATTATTGGCGTTTTAGAAAATAGAGGCAACATAAATCAAACTGAAGAGGTTGATTTGAATCACATTCGGAGGGAATTGTATAGTTTATTTCCAGGTAATTGGGATACTTCAATTGCCGATTTGGGGAATATTCATGCTGGAAACACCATTTCAGACACCTATTTTGCCTTAAAAAAAGTAATTTCAAGTCTAATTAAGAAGAAGATTATCCCAATAGTAATAGGTGGTTCACAAGATCTGACCTATGCACTATACAGAGCGTTCGACGACTTAGATCAAATGGTAAATTTAGTTGCTATTGATAGTAAATTTGATTTTGGAAAAGAAAGCGATAGTGTTTCGGCTTCATCTTATTTAACAAAAATACTTATTGAAGAGCCTAACAATCTGTTTAATTTTTGTAACATTGGCTATCAAACATATTACAATTCACAAGAAGAAATCGACTTAATTGATAAATTATTCTTTGAAGCCTATCGCTTGGGTGAAATTTCAAATAACATAGCACTTGCTGAACCTGTTTTAAGAGATGCAGATGTCGTTAGTTTGGATTTGAAATCAATAAAGTCCATGGACTCTGGAAATATTGATGTTTTTTTGCCAAATGGATTTAATGGTAAAGAAATTTGTAGTTTATCCAGATATGCTGGCATTAGTGATAAAGTTTCGGTTTTCGGTGTTTTCAATCACAGTAGTTCAGCACAAGAATCCGTTTTAATAGCACAAATTATTTGGTATTTCATCGAAGGTTTCCAATATCGTGCAAATGAATATCCTTTTGGTAGTCGAGAAAATTATATAAAGTACATAATTCCTCTCGAAGAAGAATTGGTTTTCTATAAAAGCGACAAAACAGATAGATGGTGGATTGAAATACCTATTATTTTAGATCGTTATAATAAGTTAAACAAAAGTTCGTTATTACCTTGTTCTTATGAAGAGTATCTTGAGGCTTGCAATAATGAAATTCCAGAAAGATGGTGGAAAGCCCAATCTAAAAATTTATTGTAATATGTTGCTTATTTGTAATGGTTTACGATAATATAAATAAGATTTCTTTTGTAGCTGAAGGCGCAATTTATTGGAGAAAATAGCAATATGCCTCCTTCAATAGATTTAAGATATAAATTGATTTTTTATCACTATATAAATTTGTTTGTGACAAATAAACAAAAAATTCATTAATTAATTGTTTTATTAAATAATTATAAATAGGTTTACACGCTAAATTAAAAACACAAATTAACCTTGCTATTATGAAGAAATTTATTGCTATCGCTGCAATTCTAACCTTGTTAATTGGATGTGGAAAAACATCAGATAAAGGCGAACTCGTCGGAGTAAAAGGCGCTAAATGGCATCCTGAAAAGCCTTATGGAATGACACTTGTTTCAGGAGGTTCATTTATTATGGGAAAGTCTGATGAAGATGTTGCTAATGTTGGAGATGCAACTACTAAAACGGTTACGGTTCGGTCGTTTTATATGGATGAAACTGAGATTACAAATTCAGAGTATCGTGAATTTGTAGAATGGGTCAAAGATTCCACAATGAGGGTACGTCTTGCAATTTTGGCTGATGAGTCCGGAGCAAAACCAGGCGCAGGAGCTGCAAAAGGAAAAGGAAAAAATTCTGGAAGTATTGGAGATTTTGCATTTAATGATCAAAATCCTGATAAAATGACTGCCTATGATAAGTACATGTATGATAATTATTATAGTGTAGGAACAGCCGATGATGCTTATGCTGGAAGAAAACTTAACCGAAAGGTTAAGCTTATTAAAGATACAAAATTGTATCCTGATGAGTATTATACTGAAGTAATGGATTCGATGTATTTACCTATTGAAGCATCATATAATGGCCTAAGAACTATTGATGTAGATAAGTTGAAGTTTAGGTATTCATGGATGGATATTCAAGCGGCAGCAAAAGCCAAAGTAGGTAAAAGAAAGAATTTCATTCGTACTGAACAAGTGAAGGTGTATCCAGATACTACTTCATGGATTAAAGATTTTACTTATTCTTACAATGAGCCAATGCACAACGATTATTTTTGGCATCAAGCTTATGCTTATTATCCTGTTGTGGGCGTAAATTGGATGCAAGCTAAAGCATTTTGTGCATGGAGAACTTTGAAAAAGAATACATACATTAAATCGAAAAAGAAAGGACACGATCGAACTAATTCTTTTCGTTTGCCTTCAGAAGCCGAGTGGGAGTATTCTGCTAGAGGAGGTTTAGAATCAGCTACATATCCATGGGGCGGACCATATACAAAAAATGATAGAGGTTGTTTTCTAGCAAATTTCAAACCTATGAGAGGTGATTATGCTGCCGACGATGCGCTATATACAGTAGAAGCTAAATCGTTTGAGCCAAATGGTTACAACCTTTATAACATGGCAGGAAATGTTGCTGAATGGACAGAATCCGCTTATGATCCAAATGCTTATGAATATGTTTCTTCAATGAATCCCAACAATACAGATAATTCCAATAAACGAAAGGTAGTTCGAGGAGGTTCATGGAAAGACGTGGCTTACTTTCTTGAAGTAAGCACCAGAGCTTTTGAATACGCTGATTCTGCTAGAAGTTTTATCGGATTCAGAACTGTTCAAGATTACATGGGATTGCAAACAACTCAAAACAACAACAAAAAAAAGTAATATTTAAGTAAATTCAAACAACCTAAAAACAAACAAACATTATGGCATTATTAAGCAAAAAAGTTATGAATTTCTCCTATGGAATGGGAGCAGCTGTTGTAATTATTGGCGCACTTTTTAAAATTCAACATTATCCAGGAGCTGGTCCACTATTAATCGTAGGATTAGTTACTGAGGCTTTAATTTTCGGATTATCTGCATTTGACCCCGTTGAAAAAGAACTTGATTGGTCACTAGTTTATCCAGAACTTGCTAATGGAGAGGCAAAGAAGAAAGTTGATAAACCTGAAAATGATAAAGAAGCTAATGGATTGCTTTCTCAAAAGCTAGACAAAATGCTTAAGGATGCAAAAATCGATAGCGAGTTGATGTCTAGTTTGGGAACGAGCATTAAGAATTTTGAGTCTGCTGCCAAAAGTATAGCTCCTACAGCAGATTCTATGGCGTCAACTAAGAAATATAGCGAAGAGTTAACGTTAGCTGCAACTCAAATGGAATCTTTAAATGGTTTATACAAAATTCAATTGGAAAGTGCTTCAAAAAATGCGCAAATCAATGATGAAGTAGCAGCAAACAACTTAAAATTAAAAGAGCAAATGCAATCATTGACTTCAAACCTTTCGTCTCTAAACAATGTTTATGGTGGAATGTTAACTGCAATGAGTAATAAAGGATAATTAGTTAGACTTTAAATAAATATATAAAATTAACTAATTAATTAGAAAATATGGCAGGCGGAAAATTAACCCCTAGACAGAAGATGATAAACTTGATGTATCTTGTTTTCATAGCAATGTTAGCTTTAAATATGTCAAAAGAAGTTTTATCTGCTTTTGGCTTAATGAATGAGAAATTTGAATCAGCCAATTCAGCTTTAATTCAAACTAATAAGCAATTATTGGAATCTATTAGGCAAAAAGGAACTGACAACGCTGGTCTATTTGGAGAAGCAAAAGCCTCTTCTGAAAAAATCGCAACTATATCTAAAACTTTTTATGACTATATTGAGACTTTGAAGGCAGATGCAACAAATGGCGTTGAGCTCGAAGAAGATGGAAAGTTGCCTTATGAGGCTATGGATAAAGGACCTCACATTGATGAGACATGGTTTCAAGGTGATAATTATTCTGAAAAAGGAAATGAGATTGTTGCTGCGATGAGTAAGTATGTTGCAGACATGAAGGCAGCGGCAGGAACAAACACAAAGTTAGTTCCAGTTGTTAAAGAAATTGAATCTAAATTCAATACTGCCGATGTTAAAGATCGAGAAGGCGTTACGAAGAAATATCTTAACTATCATTTTGAACATTTCCCAGCTATTGCATCTTTAGCAAAGTTAACTGCTTGGCAGAATGACGTTCAAAAAGCGGAAGCTGATAGTTACAATAACTTATTAGGAAAAGCTGCTCTTGCGGCTTCATCAATGAAGAATTATACTGCGTTGGTTGTTTTGGATAAAAACGCGTATTTTCAAGGCGAATCTGTTACTGGAAAAGTTGTTCTTGGTCGTTATGATGAAAACACAAAACCTACATCCTTTCAAGGTCCAGGTAAAATAGTAAATGGTCAAGCAATGATTTCTATGACAGCAGGCGCTGTTGGTGAACAAACTATCAATGGTAGTTTTACCTTCATGGAAGATAACAAACCAGTACCTTTAAAATTTGAAGGAAAATATGTTGTAGTCCCAAGACCTAATTCTGCTACTATATCAGCTGATAAAATGAATGTGGTTTACAGAGGTGTTGTTAACCCAATGTCGATATCATTTGCTGGTATTGCAGACAATGCTGTTACTGCGTCGGCTCCTGGTCTTACAAAGTCAGGAAATGGTAAATACGAAATGCGTCCTGGTGTTGGAAACGAAGTAACAATAGTTGTTAGCGGAAAGATGTCTGACGGAAAAGTTGCAAGCGATAAGAAAGTATACAGAATTAAAGGAATTCCTGGGCCAGCTGGAACAATAAGAGGTGAAATGGGTGTCGTTAAAGGTCCTAAATCCAGTTTAGAAATTTCAACGATTGGTGCAAAGTTAGTTGATTTTGATTTTGAAGTTGGTTTAGATGTTGTTGGTTTCAATTTTAAGGTAACTGGGCAACCAACAGTAGTCGTTGTAGGCAATAAATTAAATGCCCAATGTAAAACTGTTCTTTCCAAAGTTGGAAGAGGAGATCAGGTTACTATTTCAGAAATTAAAACTAAATTAGTTGGTGCAGGTAGTTACTTATTACCAAGGACAGCTCCAGTAATTTATGAAATACAATAAGAAAGTTTAATTTAGAGTTTCTTATTAACTTAAAATGATATTATGATGAATATGAGAAATTTTTTAGTAGCAGTTATGTCCACTTTAGGGATTGTCTCTGTTTCCGCACAAACTAATTTGCTAAATGCAAAAATTCCTGAAGAAATTGGTCTGAAATCTGCAGCTCAACTCATATCAGATAATGATAAGCCATTGGAATATGGATATGTAGATGATAGAGATGTTTTGATGGGTAAAACGGTTTGGGAAATAATTGATTTAAGTGAACGAATCAATTTCCCGCTGTATTTTCCAACTGATACTGTCAACATAGGTTCTGACAGGCGGTCATTATATGATGTACTGACTAAAGCTATTAAAAAAGGTGAGATCACTGAAGTTTATTCTGATAGTTATTTTAATACCAAAAAATCATACAAGGACATTCAAGGTGCGTTGACTCGGATTGACACTACTGATGCGGGCCGTGAGCAGGTAAATCAAGATCCAAATGCTTACAAAACACAAATTGTTTCGAGAAAGGTAACTACTGGAACTGGAAAAAATAAAGTGACTACAACAGTACAAGATACTATTCCTGCATCTAAAACAGTTTCTCCTGAATATATTGTTAGGCAAGATCTTACTGCTCAAGATGTTAGTCAATACAAAATTAAAGGATACTGGTATTTTGATAAGCGTCAAAGTGAATTAAAATATAGGTTGCTAGGTATTTGTCCAGTAACACCTGATGTTTATACCATGAATAGCGAAGAAAAAGATTACATCGAGTTGTTTTGGGTGTTTTTTCCAGCATCTAGAGAAGTTTTTCATGAATATAAAGCATTTAATAATAAAAATTCGGCGATGCCAATTTCTTTTGACCAAATATTGAATTCTCGGAGGTTTAATGCGGTTATTTACAAAGAGGAAAATGTTTATGGTGATAGAGAGATTAAGAGTTATATGAAAGATAATGCACAAAATCAGTTGGTCGAATCGGAAAGGGTTAAAGATAAAATTAGAGATTTCGAAGAAGATATGTGGAATTATTAGTAGTTTTTAATAAAAACTCTCGCTATTTGCGAGAGTTTTTTTTTTGAAGCATTTGTATACTTTATGATCTGTGGGCGTCTTCTTTTTTTATTAATAGGTCTTGACCTTTCGTATTTATTTGTCATTAATTTAATGATTGTGCTGCAATGGTGTGAAACTATAAACGCATCTAGAGATTAATTCTTTAAAAGTCAAAATGAAAAAGTTTTGATGTATTAGTTTACAATAGAAAAAAGCAGAAAATTTGATTATATGAATAGTACCGTTTAGAAATAAAAAATAATCCAATTTTTACTCTCTCTCCTTTGGAGAGGGTTGGGGTGAGGATAACAATAAAATACTATTTTATATTTCGAAATGGTATAACTATCATAGTTGGATGACACGTTAAATTATATTTATAAGGTCAACCATGATATATGTTTAATTAATACTATCGCATAATAGTTATACTGCATCAAACATGGATTTTTTTTGCTTTTTCGACTCAAGCACACTTCTAAGAATGGCGTGTTGTAGATGATGATGTAATGGGCGGTGTATCTAAAAGTTCTGATTATTTACCACCGAAGCTCACTGTCAATTTTCGGGTCAGATTTCATTGGACAACAATGGAGGTTTTGCTTCCATAGAATTGATTAAGATTTTTAAATTTGATAAAAATAAGAAGTTCTCCGCATAAAGGGAGATTGATTGAGATATAAATTTCGTTTGAAAAATTCAGTGTCCAAGAAGGAATCTTATGCGCACCCATTTGACACTTGTGGACAATGGGAAGAAGTAAAATTGGCTTTCAGCGAGTTTTATCCGCAGTTTCGAGGCAGCAAATTAAATTACCCGTATTTCAATTTTGAAATTATCGAACAGTTAATTTTTTTATTTGCAAACAAGAAGCAGGCAAACTTACAATTATGTATCGATTGGATTGGTTTAGAGTAAGACAAATAATGACAGTTATCTGTTGCAAATAAATCATTTTTATTTCCCATTTTTGCATATTTAAATATGCATTCATTAAACAACAACTTTTGACAAAATTGCCATTAACAACAAATTTGCTGCAAATAATTCAAATCATCGAACTTTGAAGCATATAAAGTATTGAAATTTATTTCGTATTAGTAAAGTGCAAACCTAGTGTTTGTGAACAAACGATGCAATTGCTTTCGGGCAATCGGCAGAACAATTAAAAACAATAAATAGCAACGTATGAAATTATTAATTAAAATTTTAATCACTGCTGGATTGGTGATGCTAATATCAAGATTGATGTCAAAAGTAGAAGTAGACAGTTTTGTTGCAGCAGTAATTGTAGCAGCAGTACTAGGATTACTCAATATATTTGTAAAACCAATTTTGATTATACTGTCTTTGCCCGCAACAATATTTACATTGGGTTTGTTTTTATTTGTCATTAATGGTGGAATTATCATGCTGTGTGCAAAATTGGTTGATGGCTTCAGGATTAACTCTTTCTTAACGGCAATGCTTTTTAGTGTGATTTTATCGATTTGCCAGACTATTGTTTTTAAATTAATTGGCGACGATAAATAAAATCAATTTCCAAAAGAATTCTCTCAAATACAACGGCTTAAAAACTTGCTTGGGTTGCAAAATTTTTATACTTTTGCAACCCAATTTTATTAAGTAAATCAAAGAAGAAGATGGATATAAAAAGAGTAGCATTAGACGCTGTAAACGAAACAATTGTAATGACAGTTGTGCACATGGATTACAAAGGTCAAGTAGCCAAAAGAATAAACGAAAAAATGCCTTTGGCTACAGTTAAGGGCTTTAGAAAAGGTCAAGTGCCAAAAGACTTGGTTGCAAAACAATATGGAAAAGCAATCAAACAGGAAGAAGTTAAGAAAGTAGTTGATTTGGCTTTAGAGCGTTATTTGGCCTCAGAAAGATTAAATCTTTTGGGAACTCCTCTTGCAAAAGTGAATGATAATTTTGATTGGGATGCCGAAGAATTGGTATTTGAATATGAAATCGGTTTGGTTCCTAATTTCGAATTGGATTTGGAGGCTAAAAATGACATCATTAAGTATGTCGTAAAAGCCGACGATAAATTAATTGACGGTCAAGTTGAGCGCATTCAAAAACAATTTGGCAATCCAATTCCTCAGGAAGTGGTCACAGAAGGTGTTGATATTAAAGGAATTTTTACTAATGAAGCTGAAGGAATCGGAAATACAACTACAATTACTTTGTCAATTTTCAAAGATAAAGCTACCGCTGATAAATTCATTGGTAAAAAAGTAGGCGATGTTGTAACTGTAAACACAAAAGGTTTATTTGAAGACGATCATAAATTGATGGATTATCTAAAAGTAGGTCACGACAATGTACATGGTTTAGCAATCGATGTTGATTTTACAATCGAATCAATTACTATTTCGGAACCAGCGGAATTGAATCAAGAATTGTTTGATAAATTGTTTGGCGATGGAAATGTAGCTTCATTAGAAGATTTGAAAGCAAAAATCAAAGAAGATGCCGAAGCCCAATTTGCGCAACAAGCTGACCAAAAATTATTAGGCGATGTGACTGAGTTTTTAATTGAAAACACCAAATTCGATTTGCCAGCTGAATTCCTAAAAAAATGGTTGCAAACCGTTGGTGAGAAAAAATTATCACCTGAAGAAGCTGAAGTTGAATATGCACGTTCTGAAAAAGGATTGCGTTTTCAATTGATCGAAGGTAGAGCAATGGCGCAAAGTGATATCAAAATTACTTTTGAAGATTTGAAATCTTTTACAACAAAAAATATCCGTCAGCAAATGGCACAATTCGGTCAAACGAATCCTACTGACGAAGAAGTTCAAGGAATTGTCGCGAGAGTTTTGTCGAACCAAGAAGAAGTAAAAAGACTTTCAGACCAAGTGGTTGCTGAAAAATTATTGGAAGTTTTCAAAGAAAAAGCAAATCCAACAACTAAAGAAGTTACTTACGATCAATTTATTGCTGCGTCTTACGGAGAATAAGTTGAAGTTAAAGGTAACAAATTGGAAGTTTGAATCAGAAAAGTGTAAAAATTTCGAATAACTTTATGGTTCTATTGCAAAGGCTAAACAATAAAAATTAAGTATCTTTGGGCGTCAGAAAAAAAATATTTTTTTTGACGCTTTTTTTTTGAATAGTTTTCGGTTTCTGATTGAACAATTTTAAACCTTAAACTTTTAAACTATTAAACTTTAAACAATTTTAAATTATGAACTACGGGAAGGAATTTAAAAAATTTGCTACAAAACATCAAGGTGTGAGCGCAATGTACTACGATAAAATCGTAGCGGCAATGAATCCAACAAATATGACTCCCTATATCATTGAAGAACGTCAGTTGAATGTTTCTCAATTGGATGTTTTTTCAAGATTAATGATGGATCGAATTATTTTCTTGGGAACAGGAATTGATGATCAAATTGCAAACATCGTTCAAGCACAATTGCTTTTTTTGGAAAGTGCCGATGCTTCAAAAGACATTCAAATTTACCTAAATTCTCCAGGAGGTAGCGTTTATGCAGGATTGGGAATTTATGACACAATGCAATATATCAAACCAGACGTAGCTACAATTTGCACGGGAATGGCTGCCTCTATGGGCGCTGTTTTGTTGTGTGCTGGGGCAGCTGGAAAACGTTCGGCATTGCCACATTCAAGAGTAATGATTCACCAACCATCAGGAGGAGCACAAGGTGTTGCAACAGATATGGAAATCAACTTGCGTGAAATGTTGAAACTAAAAGACGAATTATACCAAATCATTTCGCAACATTCTGGACAAACTTTCGATAAAGTACATAAAGACAGCGAACGCGATTATTGGATGATTGCCGATGAGGCTAAAGAATATGGAATGATTGATGAAGTGTTAAGAAGAAATTAAATCGGATAACAGATAACAGATTTCAGGTCGCAGTTTTGCCATCTGAAATCTGAAATCTAAAATCTGAAATCTAAAAAGATGGCAAAACCAAGATTAGAATGTTCTTTCTGTGGAAGAAAAAAACCTGAAACCAATTTATTGATTGCTGGAATCGACGCGCATATCTGTGATAAATGTATCGAGCAAGCCCACGGAATAGTTATAGAAGAAATAAAATCAAGCACTAAAAGTAATTTGCCGACCGATTTGGTTTTGAGAAAACCAAAAGAGATTAGGACTTTTTTGGATCAGTATGTAATTGGTCAGGATCAAACCAAAAAAGTAATGGCAGTTGCAGTATACAATCACTACAAACGTTTGATGCAACAAGAATTGCACGATGATGTAGAGATTGAAAAAAGCAACATTATAATGGTGGGGCAAACTGGAACTGGAAAAACATTAGTTGCTAAAACCATAGCCAAAATGCTAGATGTTCCTTTAGCAATCGTTGATGCAACCGTTTTAACCGAAGCAGGTTATGTGGGCGAAGATGTTGAAAGTATTTTAACAAGACTTTTGCAAGCAGCTGATTATGATGTAACCAAAGCCGAACGAGGTATTGTTTTTATTGACGAAATTGATAAAATTGCCCGTAAAAGCGATAATCCTTCCATCACTAGAGATGTTTCTGGAGAAGGAGTCCAACAGGCATTGTTGAAATTGTTGGAAGGAACGGTGGTTAATGTTCCGCCAAAAGGAGGAAGAAAACATCCAGACCAAAAATTTGTTGAAGTCAATACCCAAAACATTTTGTTTATTGCTGGCGGTGCTTTCGACGGAGTGGAACGCATAATTTCCAAAAGATTGAATCGTCAGGCAGTCGGTTATAGTACTTCTAGAAATGTCGATAATATTGATAAGGACAATTTGTTGCAATACATTATTCCGAAAGACATCAAAGATTTTGGATTGATTCCAGAAATTATTGGTCGGTTACCAGTCTTAACTCACATGGATCCTTTAGATAGAGCAACCTTGCGAGCGATTTTGACAGAACCTAAAAATGCCTTAATCAAACAATATCAAAAATTGTTTTTAATGGATGAGGTCGAGTTTAGCATTACGGATGAAGCATTGGACTTTATTGTTGAAAAAGCTTTAGAATACAAACTCGGAGCTCGTGGATTGCGTTCTTTGTGCGAAGCAATCCTAACCGATGCCATGTATGAATTGCCGAGTTCGGATGATAAAATATTAGAAATCGACGTAGATTATGCCAAAGAAACCTTGAACAGGAATTTATTGAAACGATTGGAAATCGCCTCCTAACTCATTTAAGAGATTTGACAGCTTTTTGAAGGTTGTCAAATCTTTTCCCCTATGCACAATAGAAATCAATATAAATGAAATAATACTTAT
The DNA here is from genome assembly GCA_945878515.1 of Flavobacterium psychrophilum. Classification (GTDB taxonomy): domain Bacteria; phylum Bacteroidota; class Bacteroidia; order Flavobacteriales; family Flavobacteriaceae; genus Flavobacterium; species Flavobacterium psychrophilum_I. The sequence continues at coordinate 11,624 of CAMCTL010000005.1, forward strand.
TGTGAACTTGAACCAGAAGTTATATCAATTGTAATTTTAAAAAGGTCTAATCCATTTTAAAATTTTACAATGATTCTTGTCGATAGATATATTGATTACAATTTATTGGGCTCTAATACAATCGATATTATAAAGCTCTTGATATTCAAAAGATATTAGTTTTTTCACGACCGAAACTTTTCTCCATCATTTTCTTGCTTTTGATAAAAAGGTTCGTATTAAATTGAAATCAAACCTCAAGTGGACAAATAGACTATCTTGCAAAAGACATTCTTATTCTTGCCGAAGGTTGTTTGATAAATTTTGGTTGCGCTACAGGTCTTCCCAGTTTTGTAATGATTAACTCTTTTTCCAACCAAACCTTAGCTCAAATTGAATTGTTGAAAAACTGCGAGTCTTACAACAATGAAGTGTATATATTACGAAAACATTTAGACGAAAAAGTGGCCATGTTGCTTTAGCTAAACTAGGTGTTGAATTAGAAACTTTACGTCTTGACAAAGCTGAATATATTGGTGTTGCCGTTGATGATCCTTTTAAACTGGAGTTTTAGAGATATTAATCCAATTTGTCATTCCGACAAAGGAGGAATCTCATCTTATAATTTTCAAACCCTTGCAGGAAACTGAACTAAGATCAGTTTGAATGCAAGGGTTTTTTGATTTAAAAATATTGATAGGTTTATAATTTGAAACAATTGTTATTTTCGTTATTACAATATGTTAAATATACTGTTTGTCGGATAATTAAGCTTTACCTTTATTTTTTCAATTCAAAACTATGTTTTTAATTCTTTTATTTTCCATCGTTATGAACGCTATTGTAATTTTTGATTTTAATGTAAACAGCAATATTGAGAATTGGACCGTTGTTGACGATGGTGTAATGGGTGGGAATTCATCAAGTAAATTTTTTCTTGATAATACTGGAAATGGCGTATTTAAAGGAACTGTTTCTTTAGAAAACAACGGAGGATTTTGTTCTGTACGATATTATCCAAAACCTGTGTCGTTAAAGGACAACAAGATTTTTAGTATCCGATTGAAAGGAGATGGCAAAAAATACCAGTTTCGAGTAAAATCAAAACGAAATGATTACTATTCCTATATTTATGAATTTCAAACAAGTACGGATTGGCAAACGATAGAAATCCCAATTGCAGATTTACATGCTTCGTTTAGAGGTAGAAAAATTGACATAGCAAATTATGATGGTAATAATTTGGAAGAAATTGCCTTTTTAGTTGGAAATAAAAAGAATGAAACATTTGAATTAATAATTGACAAAATTGAAGTGAAGTAATCGTTCCAATGAATGGTCTTTTGCAAATAGTCGAAGCAATTGCAGTTAACATATAAATATTAACATACACAAATATGAAAGCAAAAAGCATTTTAGAAACCATTGGAAATACACCTGTGGTTCAAATCAACAAGCTGTTTGGAAACAGCAAAGAAGTTTGGATTAAATTAGAAAGATCAAATCCAGGAAACAGCATCAAAGACAGGATTGCTCTTGCAATGATAGAAGATGCAGAAAACAAAGGATTACTAAATTCAGAAAGCATCATTATTGAACCAACTTCTGGAAACACAGGAATCGGCTTGGCGATGGTTGCTGCGGTTAAAGGGTACAAAGTGATTTTGGTTATGCCAGAATCAATGAGTGTGGAGCGCAGAAAATTAATGGAAATTTACGGTGCCGAATTCGTTCTCACGCCTCGAGAAAAAGGAATGAAAGGCGCAATAGAAAAAGCAGCCGAATTGGTCTTGGAAACTCCTAATGCTTGGTCACCAAAACAGTTTGAAAATCCAGCCAATATAGAAGTTCATGAAAGAACCACAGGCCAAGAAATTCTTGCTGATTTCCCAAACGGTTTAGATTATGTCATTACGGGCGTTGGAACAGGCGGACACATTACAGGCGTGGCAAAAGTCTTGAAAACGAAATTCCCTAATATTAAAATTATTGCTGTAGAGCCTGAATTATCACCCGTGCTTAGTGGAGGTGCACCAGGGTCGCATCCTTTGCAAGGAATAGGAGCGGGGTTCGTTCCAATTAATTACCACGGAGATCTAATTGACGAAGTAATTCAAGTTAGCAAAGATGATGCTTTTTATTACGCTAGAAAAATAGCTAAAGAAGAAGGAATTCTAGTCGGGATTTCAACCGGAGCATCATTGGCTGCAGTTGCAAATAAACTGGGAACTATTCCTGATGGAGCGGTTGTGCTAACTTTTAATTACGATACAGGCGAAAGATATTTATCGATTGAAGGATTGTTCTAACCGTAAAATTTGTGGATTATTAAAAGCTTCCAGCCTTTTGAAGGGTAGAAGCTTTTTAAATAGAAAAAAATCCACTCATTTTCACGACTCGGCTCCCTCTCCTTCGGAGAGGGCTGTGGTGAGGAAAAACAAAAAACCCGTTTCTTTCGAAACGGGTTTTTTTAATGAATTGAAAAAATCAATTATGCTTCAACTTCGAATGGAAGTATAGATACATAAGATTTGTTATCTCTTTTCTTTTGGAAGAAAACAACTCCATCTACTCTTGCGTGCAGGGTGTGATCTTTACTAATGTAAACATTTTCACCTGGATTATGTTTTGAACCTCTTTGTCTTACGATGATGTTCCCTGCAATAGCGGCTTGTCCACCAAAAATCTTAACACCTAAACGTTTCGATTCTGATTCTCTACCATTCTTGGAACTACCGACACCTTTCTTGTGAGCCATGACGTATTAGTTTTATTTTGTTATTATTCTTGTGTTTCTTCGATTGAAGCTTTTTTAGCTTTTTTTTCTTTTGGAACAGCTACTTCGTCAGCAACTACTTCAACAGTTTCTTTTTTTGCAGCGGCTTTTTTAGGTGCCGATACTGAAATACCTTCAATTACAATTTGGGTAAGATATTGACGGTGACCGTTTCTCTTTTTGTAACCTTTTCTTCTTTTCTTTTTGAAAACGATTACTTTGTCTCCTTTTAAGTGTTGTAACACTTTGGCTTCTACTGAAGCACCTTCTATAGCTGGGGCGCCTATTGTGATTGTACCGTTATCGTCTAACAAATAAACTTTATCGAAAGAAACTTTAGTTCCTTCTTCATTTGCCAAACGGTGAACGTAAACCTTTAGGTCTTTGCTAACTTTAAATTGTTGCCCTGCTATCTCTACGATTGCATACATAACAAATTGTTTTATAAATTTTTAAGGTTGCAAATATACAATATAATATTTAATCTGCAATTTGTTACTCAAAAAAATATTATTTTCTTTAAACGCTTATTTTTAAAGGGCTTACAGTATTTTCTGTTGTTTTTGAATTCAATGCTTAAATCTAATGTTAGTACGAAAAAGCGATACGTAAGTTAAAAAGGTGTGCTTGATTTGAAAATATCTCTGAACTTTTATCCATAGCAAACAAATTGCAATTATCAAAAATGGTAAGCTCCAAAATATGCATTTTACCTTTTGTCTAAACATAGAATTTTACTATCTAAAATCTATTTCTTTGCAGATAGATAAACCCCTACCAAGATAATGAAAGCCCCTAAAAATTGAACCGGAGTAAGCATTTCGTTGTCTAATAATCCCCATGAAAAAGCCACAATCGGTATTAAATAAGTAACCGAAGTAGCAAATACAGGCGATGATATTTGAATGATTTTAAAGAAAATGATATTGGCAATTCCTGTTCCAACGACGCCCAAAACGATAATGTATAAAACTGAATGTTGTACTTGATCAAAGGAGATTACCGCAAAAAAATCAGAGAACAACAAAACAGTCAAAGACGGAAATAATAACACCAAAAAGTTTCCGGTAGTAATGCTCAACGGACTCAAATCGGATAAATATTTCTTTATTAAATTGACATTGGTCGCATAACAAATAGAAGCGATGAATATTAAAATTGCAAAATAATAATTTTGCTCTGGATGATGAATAGCGCCATTTATGATTAACAAAAACGTTCCTATTAGTCCAATGATTACACCAAAAATCTGAGATTTTTTAAAACTTAATCCAAAAGCCAAACCGCCCAAAATCATCGTATTTAAAGGTGTGAGCGAATTTAGAATGGCACTCACAGAACTATCTATTTGAGTCTGTGCTATAGAAAAGAGAAATGCAGGAATGAAAGTGCCTAAAGTTGCTGTCATAGCAATATACTTCCATTGCTGTAATTGAATTTTTGACAAACTTTTGAATCCAATTAGCAATAAAAATAAGGCTGCAAAAATAATCCGCAAAGAGCCCACTTGCATAGGCGTTAGTCCAACTAAACCTCTCTTAATCAGAATGAAGGAACTTCCCCAAACTAATGCTAAAATTATCAGGTAAACCCATTTCAATTGTTTTGTAATCATGATTTATAATTTGGCTCAAAATTGTAAATATTTTATGGATTACGGGTTCTTTTTTTATTAAATTTGTTTTTTAAATGTAATTTATTAATCTGCAAATCCTAATTTCAATGAGTTTATCAAAATCAATATTAGTATTAACGTTTTCAATCCTACTGTTTGTGGGTTGTAAAGAAAAATCAACAGAAACCGTTTCGGAGTCTGAATCAAAAACAGAAGCGCCAAAAGCTATAAGAGAAATTGCCGCTGCCGATTTACAAAGTGCTAGTTTTACAATCAAAGGGATGACCTGTGCAATTGGTTGCGCGAAAACCATTGAAGAGGAACTAAACGGATTGGATGGTGTGAAAACAGCGTCTGTGGATTTTGAAAAAGAGTTGGCAAAAGTTTCTTTTGACAAAACAATCTTAACGCCAGAAAAGCTTGCCGAAGTAGTCGAAGCAACTGCTGACGGAAAATCTTATAAAGTTTCTAATATTAAGTTATGATAAAGGATATGGTTCCTAATTATAGAAAATAGCTTTATAGTTTAACTATCTAGCGTTTTTTTAATTCATTTGATAAAACAATTTCGTATCTATAAGATTCCTGGTTTTACATGTATGATTTCTTGCTTTGTTAAATGATGATTATCGCTGCAGCTAAAACATTCGCAAGTATGTTTTAAATCTTTTTAAAATCTACCGCAGATAAGTGAGTAGATTTTAATTAATTTTGGGGCTTTCGGTTTGTCAATCAGATATTTAAATGTGTGTATAGTGCATTTAAAACTTAAATATTATCCTATTAATTGAACTAATTATTCAAAGATACTTCTTTCTTTTTATACTTTTTTTAATTCTTATTTCGCATAATTTATAAAAAAAATTAAAAACAAAACCAATGAAAAGATACACTTTAGCCTTCTTGTTACTAATTATAGGTAATTATTGTTACTCCCAGACTTTTGGAGGTACCGACCAAACAATTGCACCAATCTATTTCAATTTGAGCACAATAGAAGCCAACAAAAATTATCGATCCACGTTTTTTAAAGATGTAGAAGGCTCTCCTTATATATATAAAAATTTTGTACTATCTGAAATTGAAGGGATTAAGTCAAAAATGATGCTGCGATATAATGCTTTTGATGATGTAGTCGAAGCTGAAAAAGCACCTGAGGAAATATATACCATATCTAAAGATCCAGCTTATAGTGTTATTTATATGAATTATGGCCGTGAAAAATTGAGATTGGTTGCTTTTCAAGATAAAAATAATGAACCGGATTTGATCTACGCTTTTGAATTAACTAACAATAAAATATTAGGACTGCTTCGTCGAGATAAAATTGAATTTAAGGAAGGAAAAGTAGCGAGAACCTCTTTTGAATTGAACAGTAGCCCAAAATTTACTTCAGTAAAAAGTACTTATCTATTAGAACAAAAGGACAAAAAAATTATAGAATTCCCAAATTCAAAAGCCAAATTGATTGATCTTTATCCATCTAGCGAAACAGAAATAAAAAGTTACCTTAAAAAAAATAAAATCAATTTCAATGACGAAAAGGATTTAATAGCAACAACACAATTTCTGAGCTCCTTATAAAAAAAAGCTTCTCAATTAGAGAAGCTTTTTTTTGTGCGGATAATAGGACTCGAACCTACACGCTAAAGCACTCAATTTGACACTTTTCAACACCTCCCGAAAACACTACAAAAAACAGCAATAACCTCAACAAATTCAATACTTAACAGTTGTTTTAATAATAGCATAACAATAGAATGAAATTGAATAAAATGTAATAAGATAGTGAAAATGTCGGGCAAATGTCGGGCAACTTTTGGAAACGTCCTACAAAAGTAATATCTTTGTTTTGTTCAACCGTTCAAACACAAAATATGGCATCAATTAAATTCAGATTGCGAAGTGTCGCAAACAAAAACGTATCAATTAAAGTACGTGTTATTTTAGGTCGAGGCAAACAAGATTTAGAATTAAACACAGGTTTTTCAATTAATCCAAAAGACTGGAGCGAAACCACAGACCGACCCAAACAAAACACCCCCGAAAACAAAGTAATTTTCAACAACCTCAAAAAATTAGAATCATTCCTTTTTGAAAGTATTAATACAGATATGGGCGAAAGTGTTGTTATTGATACTTTTTGGCTCGATGCAAAAATTAACGAATGTTTCAAACGTGTAGTAAAAAACGACACGGGTTTATTGGTTAGTCATATTCAATACATAATTGATAATGCAAATACCCGCAAAGTAAAAACAAATGGAGGTTTTAAAATTGGTTTAAGCAAAAGCACAATTAAAAACTACAACCTTTTTAAAAACATATTTTCAGAATATCAAACCAAAACCAAAAAGCAAATTCAATTTGTTGAGGTTACAAAACCGTTTGTCGATAAGTTTACTAACTGGCTCGTTAATACAAAAAAGTATTCAACCAACTATGCGGGCAAACAATTAGAGATTTTAAAAACGGTTTGTATCGATGCAGAAAAACACGAAATACCCGTAACGCCTTATTCAAAAACAATACAGCATTTTAGAGAGAGCGACACCGACCGCTATATTCAAACTTTGTCGTTTGTGGAACTGGAGCAAATTAAAAACGTGGATTTGTCTAATATAGAATACCTCAACAATTTCAAAAAAGAAAATCCCGAACTTACAAAAGGCATTTCGATAACGCCCGAAACACTAAACAACGCCCGAAATTGGATTTTAATAGGTTGTGAAATCGGACAACGTGGCGGGGATTTATTGAAAATTACAAACGATAACATTCGATATAAAGGATCAACTATTTATATTGACATAATACAGCAGAAAACAAACAAAAGCGTAACAATCGGGATAATTGCCCCGCACGTTATCGACATAATCGAAAACAGTTTACCAAAAGAAATACCACACCAAAAACTAAATGATTATGTAAAAGTCATTTGTAAATTGGCGGGAATTGATGAGGTTGTAAAGGGTTCAAAACTAAACACAGAAACCAACCGCAAAGAATTAGGAATGTACCCAAAATACGAATTAATTACAACACATTGTTTTAGACGGTCGTTTGCTACCAACTATTATAAAAAGATACCCACAGCCGTATTAATTGGAATCACAGGGCATTCAAAAGAGAGTCTTTTTCTTACATACATAAACCAACGAGAGGACAAAGACAATAACGCCGATTTATTTATGAAGTTTTACAGCGATCTACACAAAGACAAAGCACCCGAAATGAAAGTAATACTTAACACAGGAACGGAATAATGATGTACGAATATCTATTTGAAACAAACAAGCTAAATGCTTACGCACTTGCTGAAAAATATAATCTTTCAGAGTACGACCGTGATTATATCCGTCATTGTTTTTGGCCAATTATTAAGGTCAATAGTTATGATGCAGAAACCGTAAAAGAAAAATTAAATACTCTTAAAAATGATTTTATAAAAGATAATGCAATCTTTGATTTAGAACTTTTTAATCGAGAAAATACGGCGTCATTGATTTATGAACTAAATAAATATATTGATGTTTTGAAACGTGGAAAAGTAGAAACGTGGGACGAATACGACGATATGAATTTTTATATTTTCAAAATGGAATCCGACACAAAGGATAATACTTTAATAATTTCAGAAAAAACCGTTACTCAAATTGAAATTTATTTTAAAAGCATTTTGAGTATTATTCAAGATTTTACAAAAGAGCAAAATAATATAGACAAAATAAAAAACTCAAAAAAAACAAACATTGACATATCAAAAGAATTAAATGATTTTGAAATTTTTAGCAATAATTTAAAAGACGAAATCAAAACACTTTTCAATCAAAACATATCAAAGAATGAAACATTAAATATTTATTACAAAGATTATTTACCAAAATATCTAACTAAAATAAATGAAATCATTTCGCATACTGAACAGATGCAAAATGAGTTTAAACTTTACTTTCCCGATTTAGAAACCGATTTACAAAACCTAAATAACATTACTTCAAAATTTAAAAAAAGTGTATTGAATGATTTTGAAAGCACTTTAAACGAAGTACTTAAACTCGATTATGAAAGACTATTATTTGAATATTTAGATATTACCAATAAATTAGAAATTGATTTAAAAATTGAAGGCAAAAGTATCAGTAATTTTTTTGTTTTACTTTACAATAGGATGCAACATATTAAATCAAACCCAAAACCTCCAGAAACAACAACCGAAAAACAAAAAAATATTATACAAGCGTTACCACAATTAGAGGATGTTTTTTTTATTCATTATCAATGCGATTATTTTGAAGTTGGAAACAAAATTTATAGTTTAAGCATTTACGCCAACGGAAAAACAATTGAATTTTTTCAAAATACCGAAAGTGAAAATATTGAACACTATTGTAATAAAGTTAAGGAGTTATGCAATAAAGGTTTAATTCCTATTCATTGGAATCAAAATAGAACACATTACGGCAACGACCATATTATAGACCGTTACAAGGAACTAACAGGAAAAACAATAGAATTAGAATACACTAATAGCATTAATCTTGCGGAATGTTTGGTTAACACGTATGGCGAAAGATATATTGCACACAAGCGATTAGATAATTTAGCAAAATTGAACGAATTTAACGGCATTACAAATAAAGAGAGTAGAACATTTCATACTGATAGACTTTTTTTACTTGTAAAGATTTATCATAATGCTTTAAAAGGAACACTAAAAACACAATCCGAAACCCTCGATTTGTCCGATACCTCAGCAGTTGAAAAAAGACAAAAACCAAAAACACAAAGCAAAACTTTGCATCAGTTTTTTAAACAGGGAATAACCCCCGAAATAATTAATGCTTTACAAATAAAATATAGAGATTTGAATGGTAAAAAAATGGCTTATTTGATTTACATACTTCACAAAGAATTTAATAGTATAGATTATTCCTTGCGTGGTATAAAAGACAGCAGAAAACGTTTTGTAATTGAATTTACAGGCAAACAAATAAAGAATATTGAGGGGATTAATAAAGTATTCAACTCAAACGATGTTATGTTACAAGATGGCAATAAGAATCAAAACAAAAAGCCAACCTACGAACAAGACCCCGATTACATAACTATCAAAACCGAAATTCAAACCATTTTAAACCCTATTAGATAGTTGTTTAGTTGTTTAGAGTTGTCAGACAACTTTAAACAACTTAAAATCAATTAGTTAAGTTTTTTTTCGCTATATTTTTGTTGCCTTAATCAATTAATACATATTAATTATGGCACAACAAGTACAATTAATTCAACTAACTAAAGAAGAATTAACCGCCGAAATCTTAAAAGGCGTACAAAGTCAATTTGATGACTTAAAAAAACATTTTCAACCCAACGAACCGAAAGTATATCTTTCGAGAATTGAAGTAGCTGAATTACTAAAAATCGACATATCGAGTGTTCACAATTGGACAAAGCGGGGTATTCTGAAAAGTTTTGGTATTAGTGGGCGTGTATATTATTTGCGTAGCGATATAGAGGCGTCATTAATCCCTTTAAATCAATAGGAGCGATGAAAAGCAATAATACCAACCACCGCCCCGTAAATCTTTCAAAACAGCAAAGCAAAGATAACGATTTTAAAGCACAGGAAAAACGATATTTTGAATATCTTAAAACACACACCGCCACCAATTCAATGGTAAGTAAAACATTGAATATTCCTCAAAAAAATTTAACACGTTACAAACGCTATTTTGAAAAAAGAGGAATGTTAAAAGAAGTGTATCGTAAATTTTGTAAGCTAACAGGATTTAGAGCCTCTTATTTAACGACTAATCCCGACTTAATGTGTAAATCCATTAATCCAAAAAAATCATAACGTTATGAGTATAAATACAACTCAAATAAAAGCCGACGTAATGAGCGACTGGAAAGACGAATTTACAAAGAGAATACAGCTCGAATGTAAAAGCCGTAAAGAATCTTTTAGGTTTTTTGATGCGTGTCAAAAAGAAAAATATCATACCAAAAGGGATAAAGTTTTTTTGTCAGTTGTTTCCTTTTTAAGAAGTGAGCCGTTACAAAATAACGATTATGTAAAATATGTTTCGTGTTACCTTAAAACGGGAACAAAACTCGATCCAAAATACTTTAGAAACAACCTCAACAAATTAAACGAATATTACAAAAAGGTTGACGATGCAAAAGCAAAAGGCGAAACATTCAACCCTTTTAGTTTGAGAGCATACCAAAGATATGTTTTGTTTATGGTTCTGAAGTTGAGCGGGGAATATACAAGCGATTTAGACGAACCGTTTGCGGTTAAAATCGATGGACATAGAGAATACAACCCGTTAACAAATATACCGTCTGTATTGCGTGGCGAACTGCCTTTTGAAGTAAAAGAGTTTGATATAAAAAGAGCGTTCCCGACATTTATTGATATTGAATTAAATACAAACCACCGTTCGACTATTTATGATATACTGGACAAAAAAACATTTGCTTATTTGCTAAATTCCAATGTTACCAATGCGGGAGCAGACCGAAACAAGATTTTAAAAGAACTTTCAAAGGTTTACGGCTACGATGCGGACAAAGTTTGTACCCTCGAGAGGTTCAACACCAAAGGAGGCGCATTTATGGACTTTTCTAAATACGAAAAGGAATATATCGAAAGATTTGTAAGCGAAAATGTTTTAATCGATTACGTACGATTACACGACGGCGTTTTTGTTAGAGCCGAAACCGATGTTAATTTTTTTGTTTTTGATTGGGTTGTGTTTGCAGTAAAAGAATGTATCAAACCACCAATCGAAAATGAAATAGTCAACTTTTACACTATTGACCAAAACGACAAAGTTTATACTTCGCCAACGATGTACGCCGAGTTTTTTAAACAAGAAAAGTTTTTAAGAATTTCGACACCCGATGACAAAATATTTTTGTTGAGAGATACTAATAACGTGGTTGATTTTTACAATCACAATACCGATACAGTTTCGTTTTTAAAAGACAATATAAACGAGTTTGCGGGTTCATTTGATGCAGTAGCCGACACAATAGCAAGGGAAAATTTTAGCACCGTTAAACAGGGTTTTTTATTAATTCCCTCCATAGAATTAAAATACTATTCAGATACTAAAAACACTTTTGGACTGCCTTTTAAAAATGGGTTTTACTATTTCGATTTGAATGACAAAGGAACAATTAAACGAAAAGAGTACACCGATGTAAACGGCTTTTTTGCACCACACGAAATACAAAGTCGAGAGTTTAAATATACCGATGAGGTTGGAATGTTTGAGCAGTTTTTAATTAGAGCGTGTACAGGGCGAAAAGAAACCAATACACAGGACACAAAAAACATTTTCGAGAGTTTTAAGACGATGTTTGGTTATTTGTGCCACAACTATAAAGATATGACAAAAAACCCGTGTATTGTTCTTACTGATATGGATGCAGACGACGAAACCCGAAACGGACGGCGTGGGAAAACATTAATATCAAAAGCCGTTCAAGAAGTACAGGAATCAATTATAAAAGGCGGGAAAGAATTTGATAGTAATTATACTTTTGTGTTTGCAGACCTCGAAAAAAAACATAATGTTTATATCATTGACGATGTACCAGCGGGGTTTAAGTACGACGATTTATACACCAATATTTTGGGGGATATTTCGTGTCAAAGAAAAGGATTGAAAGCCGAGAATATCAAATTTAAAGATGCTCCAAAGTTTGCTATTACTTCAAATTGGGTTGTTCCTTATGATGAGCGGAACGCCTCAACAAATGGGCGTTTTATTGAATATAAGTTTACCAATTATTACACAGCAAAGCACACCCCGAAAGACGAATTTAAGTGTTCCTTTTTTCAAGATTGGAACGCCGACGAATGGAATCGATTTTATTCTTTTGTTTTTCGATGCGTGAAACTGTTTTTACAAAAAGGAATCATAAAAACCGAGTACAATAAGGCGGGCGACAATTACAAAGCCTATTTCAGTAACGATGCAGTTTATACCGAATTTGAAAGGATCATATCAATTCTAATTGCGAACGAAAGTTTTAATGTAACGGACTTTTTGAGAGAGTATAACGACATTTCAAACCCTTTGCGATTTGAAAAAATGTTTACCACCAAAAACACAAAAAAATTAATCGATGCTTGGGCGGGGATATTCAACAAGGAAAACAAAAACTTTTATTTTGAGTACACAAACAGGCGAAAATGGGTTAAAATCACAAATTAACTGTGTTGAACACACATAAAACACACATAAAAACACAGTTGTAACCCCCGTAAACACTACAATAACACACATAACACACTTAAAAATAAAGTACGCCCGTGAGTAAAAAAGTAAGCATTAAAATAGTGTTCATTTTCTTGTATAGTACTACTTACTTTTTATCTGTGTTATCTGTGTTTTTATTGATTATCAATTAGTTATCTGTGTTTTTAACTGTGTTGTATCTGTGTTGTAACACACATAAAAAACTAAAAAAAATGAAAATAAGGAGTAAAAGCCTAATGGGAACGTACAAAAGAAACGGAAACATAGTAAAAGACTATCACATTATCACAAGCGATAAAAAGGAATTTAAAATGCGGGAAACGTTTATAAATGGCAAAAAAACAGTTGAGTATTTAGACATACACTTTGTTTCCAATGCAGGGCGAATGAATGTTATTTAAAACTATAAAACCATTACGCGCGCGAGATCACCCCGCCCCCCCCCTGAATGGTAAAACAAAAAGGTTTGTATAATCAACCACAGTAATTTTGAATGTGAAAATTAGCCACAATAAAAATGCGAAGAAAAAAAGAACACTTTAATTTCGTTACATTTGAAAGTTATTAATTTAAAAATTAGAAAAAATGAAAAAAATAATTTTATTGTTCACTTTAAATTTAACTCTATTTTCTTGTACTAATGAAGTGCAAAAAAATGAGCAATGTGGTACAATTGTTATAATTCACGAAAACCAATCAAAAGCCGGTTACACAATTCAAGTTAAAACTGATACAGGTTATTATTTTACTTATGATGATATTATGAGCAAACCTGCAATGGGAAGTAAATATTGCAGAAACAATTAAAGTTTAAACAAAATACAAAAATCATTGATAATCATAATCAATTAACCACACTATGTAAAAAACCATAGAATAACTCTTTTAAAAATAATAAAATGAAAAAAATAGCATTGATAATTTTTTTAATGATTTCCATTACAGCATTCGGACAAAAAAACAACTTTTATGGCGAATCAGGTAAACAGTACTACAAACTAAAAGTTGATAAAGCTACATACGATTTATTAAAAATTGAAGACGGAACTATATTTTTTAATATGGGAATTCAAGGCGATTGTTTTTATAGTAGTGGAACTTTAACAATTAAAAATTTATTCTACCCAAGTAAAGACGAACTAAGATTTCAAAATGATTATGCAAAGCAAGATGAACTTAATTATGCATTAAATAAACAAATAGGTTTAGATATTAAAATATCAGTTAGTGTACATAAAATGCGGTCAATGTTTAAACAATCTATTGGAAATTCAAAGGAATATTTAAAAGAATTATTACCAAATGATATAGTATTTAGGGAAGCAAGTAATTTTGTTTGGTTTACAAGTGGATATATTTTATACTTTGATTCCAATGGTGGTTATACGGATATTGATTTTAAAAAAATATGAATAATCTTTAATAAAAAAGGCGAACCATAACGGAACGCCTTTTTTTTGTTCACATAGTCAAACCACTGGCAAGAGGCAAACCTCAACAAATAAAGAGCATAATTGATTATATTTGTGTATCTATAATAGACTAATTTAGACCAATGGCAACAGGAGTAAAAACAGGCGGACGAACCAAAGGAGCGGTTAATAACACCACAAAAGAAATAAGAACCGTATTAAAGGACGTTATCAATAATGAGTTACTAAATATCGAAAAACTTTTTGAGAGTTTGCCTCCAAAGGAACGTTTAGAAATAATCGTTAAATTAATCCCGTTTGTACTGCCAAAGGTTGAAAATGTAAAAGCAAGTTTTGGAGAGCCAACCGATTGGGGTTTATAACAAACGTTCCCTAATAATTTAGGTTAAAAATCAAAGCAAAATGAGTGTAGAAAGATGCAATACAGTAAGTATAACCAAACTCAAAGCGTGGGGATATTTGAATAATGGTATAAAATCGGGCGTAATTAGTTGGAGCATATCGGGAGAAGTTCAATCACGTATTGGGATCAAGTCAACTATTTTAGAACACAAAAAATGCATTACACTTGAATATACCCAAAACGGGGAAACTATAAAGTATGATGTACGTATTGAATCGATACCCTCGAATTTAGGCAAAGGATTAGTTTATTATTTCGTTTGTCCGAGAACTGGAAAACATTGTAGAAAATTGTATCATAATTCTAAATACTTTTTGCACCGAGAGGCGTTCCAATATTTTTATTATGATAAACAAATTGAGTCCAAAAAAAACCGTTTTTTAGTTTCAATCTTAGATAAGGTATTTTTGAAAGATGAGGTTTATAATGAGCAGTATCAAAAACATTTCAAAACGCACTACAACGGAAAAATAACCAAACGTTATCAAAAGATTTTAGATAAAATAAAAGTAGCCGAGAGTTACCCGTCGGGAACACTTCAAAGATTGTTACTGATGTAGTAAGTAAAAACAAATATTCAAAATAGCACCCCGACCCGCTTACAAATCAAATGCAGTTGATCGCATATTCATTCACAGTAATTTTGACGTACAATTTTATTAATAATCAATATAAACAAACTAGATCAAGGAAACCCGTAAAGTAAACATTTTGCAATTGATTACATTTGATAATTATTAATTTAAAAATTTAGAAAAATGAAAAGAATATTATTGGCGGTATTGATGGTAGTTAGCTTTTACTCAAATGCTCAAGAAACAGAATTTAAATTTACAAAAGAAGGCTTTACAGATTATGTAGTGGGAAATGTAGAAGGTAAAACAGCACTAGAACTGTATAAAAAAACAATAGATTGGATTAACGTTACTTATAAAAATCCAAAAGAAGTAATCAAAGCACAAATTGAAAATGATTACATACGAATAGAAGGCGCTAAATCAAATATGCTTTGTACGAAACCATTAGGTATGTTAATGTGCAGTAATGTGAGATACCAACTTGAAATATCATTTAAGGAAGGAAAATATAAATTTGATTTAACAAAACTTGAACAATATACTGCACCTTCGCAGTATGGTTCGGGAGGTTGGAGTGAAGTGGGATTAACAAATACAAGTTATTGTTATAAAGAAAATGGCGATTTAAAAAGCCTTTTTAAATTATATCCAACAGCAATAGAAACCGAATTTAATTCATTAAACACGTCGTTAAAGGAGTTTTTAAAAAGCGAAACAATTCCAAGCAAAAAAAGTGACTGGTAAAATGTAATTAAAATAAAGGCGAACCAATAACGGAACGCTTTTTTTATTCAAAAACTATTAAACAAAAAAAAACGGGAGTTGTTCAAGCTCCCGTTTTACGTTGTTCAAACGTTGGTTTAAAATTGGCATCGTAAACCGTTACAAATGTATATTTTTTTTACTGTTTTTCAAATTGTCGGGCAAATAGCGGGCAACTTTTAAAACTAAAAAATGCAACTATCTAAAAATAAGATAATTGCATTTTAAAAGTGCGGATAATAGGACTCGAACCTACACGCCTTGCGGCACCAGATCCTAAGTCTGGCATGTCTACCAATTTCACCATATCCGCGAAAATCAGAGTGCAAATATAATCATAACTTCTTACTTTCAAAGGAATTTCATTAAAAATATTCGAGTGCTTTTTTGTACTTTTGAAAATATATAAATCAACACAGCATGGAAACCTTAGCACTTTATATTCAAGAACACAAAGAGCGCTTTATCAATGAATTAATAGATCTTCTAAAAATACCTTCAGTAAGCGCTGATCCTGCTTACCATCAAGATATTATCGCAACCGCCAATGCTGTTAAGGCAAGTTTAGAAAAAGCTGGATGCGATTTTGTCGAAATTTGCGATACACCGGGAAACCCAATTGTTTACGGAGAAAAAACTATAAACAAAGATTTACCAACCGTTTTGGTTTACGGACATTATGATGTACAACCAGCCGATCCTATCGAATTATGGACTTCTCCAGCCTTCGAACCCGTCATCAAAAAAACTGAAATTCATCCCGAAGGCGCCATTTTTGCCCGTGGTTCTTGTGACGACAAAGGTCAAATGTATATGCATGTAAAGGCTTTGGAATACATGATTCAATCCAATACTTTGCCTTGCAACGTTAAATTTATGATTGAAGGCGAAGAGGAAATAGGCTCCAAAAGTTTAAGTTGGTTTGTCGCCCAAAACCAAGAAAAATTGAAATGTGATGTAATTTTAATTTCCGATACCGGTATGATTTCCAATCAGCAACCATCAATTACTACAGGATTGCGAGGTTTGAGTTATGTAGAAGTCGAAGTTACAGGTCCAAATCGGGATTTGCATTCTGGTTTGTATGGTGGAGCGGTTGCCAATCCTATAAACGTTTTGGCAAAAATGATTGCTTCGCTTCATGACGAAAACAACCACATTACCATTCCTGGGTTTTATGATAATGTTGAAGAATTATCTTTAGACGAAAGAGCTGAAATGGCCAAAGCACCTTTCAACTTGGAAGATTATAAAAAAGCATTAGACTTGAATGATGTTTATGGCGAAAATGGATATGTAACCAATGAAAGAAATGCCATCAGGCCAACATTGGATGTGAACGGAATTTGGGGCGGATATACTGGCGAAGGAGCAAAAACAGTGATTCCGAGTCAGGCTTTCGCCAAAATTTCGATGCGATTGGTGCCAAATCAAGATTGGGAGGAAATCACCGAATTGTTTACCCAACATTTCATAAACATTGCGCCAGATGGAGTGAAAGTAAAAGTAAAACCGCATCACGGCGGACAAGGTTATGTTACACCAACGGACAGCATTGGCTACAAAGCCGCCAACAAAGCTTATACTGAAACTTTTGGAGTTCCTGCGATTCCGGTTCGTTCTGGAGGAAGCATTCCAATTGTAGCTTTGTTTGAAAAGGAATTGAAAAGCAAAACTATTTTAATGGGATTTGGTTTAGACAGCGACGCCATTCACTCGCCAAACGAGCATTTTGGGATTTTTAATTACTTGAAAGGAATTGAAACAATTCCGTTGTTTTATAAATATTTCGTTGAGATGTCCACTGAGGACTTGTTGTGATTTTATGAATTTTTAGGGTAAAATTGTGCTCTAAATTCACAAAAAATTATGCAATAAAATAAATATACTTTTAAAATATTAAAACAAAAATGGAAAGAAAAATAATTCAAACAGGAGCGATATTTGGGATGATTGCAATAATTTTAGGTGCTTTTGGAGCGCACGCATTAAAAAAAGTATTGTCTATCGATGCGCTTTCAACTTTCGAAACTGGTGTGAAATATCAAATGTATCACGCCTTGTTCTTATTGTTCATCGGACTTTCTCACCTTGCTGAAAAAACTAAGAAAACCATTTATTTTCTAGTACTTTTTGGTGTTGTTTTCTTTTCTGGTTCTATTTATTGTCTGGCTACTAATAGTCTAACAACTTTTGATTTTAAAGTTATTGGATTTATCACGCCCATCGGTGGATTGTTATTGATTTTAGCTTGGATGGTTTTGTTCATTAGTTTTTGGAGGAAAAAATCAGAATAAATATTATAAAATTAATCTGGAAAAATGTCTCAAATCTAATTTATGGCATTGTATTTATTTTGAATTCATGATTAATTCATAACAAAACGTAACTAAATACGTTACTAAACTACTTATTCTATGCCATCAACTTGAGTAGTAATAGTAGTATGTGGATTAAATTTAAAACATAATGATAAAACGATTCTTCCTTATTTGTTCAGGTGTTGATAAGAATCTTCTCGAAAGTTGCTCAGAAGGCGAACAAACCAAATATGTTGGCATTGGCGCTACTGTTTTCTTTACTGCCGTGATGGCTTTTATTGCAAGCTCTTATGCGCTATTTACTGTTTTTGACAATCCATATATAGCAATGGGATTTGGCATTGTTTGGGGTTTGCTAATCTTTAATTTAGATCGATTTATTGTTTCTACAATTCGAAAAAGGGATTCGTTGGGTGGTGAATTTTTACAAGCTACTCCTAGAATTGTTTTGGCAATAATTATTGCGATTGTGATTTCTAAGCCTTTGGAAATTAAAATATTTGAGAAAGAGATTAACACTGTTTTATTGAAGGAAAAAAATGCAATGGCTTTGAATAACAAAAAGGAAGTGGCTAAATATTTCAAATCGGATGTAGAGAAAATTAAGGCTGAAACCAATATATTGAAAGCTGAAATTGCCCAAAAAGAGAAAGAAGTAAACGCACTTTATGAAACCTACGTTGCTGAAGCCGAAGGCACAAAAGGCACCAAAAAATTAGGAAAAGGTCCGGTTTTCAAGGAAAAGATAGCCAAACATAATTTGGCATCTGCCGCCTTAGATTCTATTAGAAAAATCAATTTGGCAAAAATTGCTATCAACGATAAAAAAGCCAATTCACTTCAAACGGATTTAGAAAAGAAAGTAGCCGAAACCCAACCTATTATTGATGGTTTTGATGGTTTGATGGCGAGAATAAATGCCCTGAATAAATTGCCATTGATACCTTCTCTTTTTATTATGTTGTTGTTTCTTGCGATTGAAACTTCGCCAATCATTGCCAAATTGTTGTCGCCAAAAGGCGAATACGATTATAAATTAGAAGATTTAGAGGTTGCTTTGAAAGCGACTTTAGCTCAGGACAAATACCAACGAGATTTATTAGTAAAGACAAGTGAATCGCTGCTCGACAAAGTATATGGCGATATAACTAAAGATCAGAAATTGAATGATTTGCAGCGAAAAAAAGCCGCTGAAATACTAGAATTGCAAGCTCATAATTTTGTTGAAAAACAAAAAAGAACACTATAAAAAAACCCAACAAAGTAGAAGTTATTGGGTTCCTTTTTTTAGAAAATGATATTACATCAAACTCAAAATCTCCTTTTTGAAAGCGTCATATTCGCCTTGTAAAATTAATCCGTTATCAAGTAGTTTTTTGTAATTTTGAAGCTTTGCAAAAAGTTCGTCTTGAGATAATTCGCTTGACGGTTTTTCAATTGGAGTGGCTTTATTTTCTGCAATTGGTTCAGCATAATTAGAAACTGCAGGCATTATTTCAGCATAATTGGTTACTTCTTCCGTTTCCACTTCTTCTATTTCCTCTGGATTAAATGCTGGAATTTGCACTTTTTCTTCTTCAGAAACCAATTGATTTACTGCAGGATTTTTCAAAAGATCCAATTGTTCTTTAGCAAAAGTAGAAATCTTTCTAGCTTGAATTTTTGGAATATAATCGATAGAAACCTGAATTTGTGTTTTGGTCGAAAAAGAAAATTCCGAACCCAGAATATTTTCTTTCATAAAAGTTCCCTCTACTTCGTCCCAAGCGAAATCGGTAAAATTCATTGAAAGCCCCATATTTTTTGGCTGACAAATGATGATTCTTTTATTGGTCACGACAATACTATCAGGAAAAACAGTTATCGCAGGTTTTTTTTGAACGGCGATATAACCAACTTCTTCGTTTTTCATCAACAAATCATTCAGTTTTGAAGTGATTTTTTCGATGGCTTTTGGGTCTTGTTCTTCGTTTAGAAATTTTTTAATATTATCAATCATAGTAAGTGTATTATTTAAATTGTACCCGAAAAATTTTTAACAAAAGTAAGACCTAATTTCTTAATTGCTTAGAATTTTAGGTAAATTTTTTACCTTGGCTTAAGAATTTCTCTTTGTATTTTTGTGGTTAAACTTTTGAAGACCAATTGGTATTAATCAAAAATCAATTTGTTGACTATTTTGTATTGTTGTATAAAGTATTTATTCTCCCGGATGATAGGAACTTTCGGCATTTTTTTGAACATCTTCTTTGTAAAACAATACGTCTTTAAATTGTCCTTTTTGATACATGATTGCCTGATCCATAAAGTGTTTTGATTTCGAATCTCCACTATTTCCGCCTGCCAAAAGTGATTTGGCTTTTATTTTTGGCCCAAATTCAACCGCACAAACAAAACTATTTCCGTTGTATCCATAACGTTTTTTGGTTCCGTTTTGATACCCACTTTTGTAAGATGGTAGGCAACCCCAAAGTCCTGTTGCATTGCCAATAGGCAAACTTTCCGCAGTATCATTGAATACTAAATCAATATCTCCCGAAGGACGTTGAAATCTGTTAAGTGCTCCCCACGGGATTTGCCAAGAACCAAATTTAGTTTTTAGTTCGTTCACAACTTTTTCCAATTGTGGAATGAGTAGATTTGGAGTTGCAGTTTTAGCAAATTGAACACTATTTTCGACTTGATCCATTTCACCTTCATCGATATATACTTTCTGAAGAATTGGATCTAGCTTGTACGCCCATTCATTGGCCAAAGTCGTAGCTACAGAACTTTCGTTGGCATAATAATCCCAGTTTTTTAATACCGTTATTGGTTCTATTAATTCCTTATAAAGTGGGTTTTCAGGTCGAATGTTTTTTTCGAAACTGGCAACCAAAGCTGGAATTAATACTTCAAAAATTGAGAGTTTGGAATCATAACCGTCAGCAATTATTTTATCTAAAGTGTAGTCTTTTCCTTTGCTCAAAATACGAACAGTATTTATGCCCCTAAAGTTTTCTCCATCGGGCGCCATGTAAGGAATATAATTTTCTTCTTTTGGGCTGTTTTCTCCTGCAACACTATATGGAGTTGAATTGCAATTTTGCAACCATCCGTTTGTGGGATTGAAAAGATGAACGGTTTCCGATGGATTATGCAAACCTTTCCATTGCGTTGCAGAAGTAGTTCCGTCCATCACTTTGGCCCAATTTAAATTTTTATCTCTAATAGGAATAAAATTTCCGTGCCAGTACCCAATATTTCCTTTGTTATCCGCATAAACAGTATTGTTCGAAGTATTTGCCTTCATTTCCATAGCTTTTTTATAGTCGTCAAAGTTTTTGGATTTGGTTCGAATCCAGCTTTGCTCCAAGCTTTTCATCGAACGATTATTCGATTTTAAACTAATCCATTTTCCATCTCTTTTGGCCATTATCGGTCCATGGTTGGTAAAATAAGTGGTGAATGTTTTGGGAATTAATTTGCCGTTTTCCAAATAATTAATGGTAATTTTCTTTTCTAAAACTGGAAGCAATTTAGAATCATATTCGTAAAATAATTTTTTGTTTTTTGTGATAATGTTTTCGGCATAGATATCGGCAACATCCACATTAGACGAAGTATGCATCCATCCACAATTTTCATTAAATCCTTGGTAAATAAAGAATTGTCCCCAAGTTGCAACGCCATAAGCATTCAAACCTTCCTCGCTGTTGATTTGAATTTCCGGTCTAAAGTAAAAAGTAGTATGTGGATTGATGTATAAAATGGCATTTCCGCTGGCTGTTTTTGAGGGTGCAATTGCAAAACCATTGGAGCCAGTTTGCATGTCTTTCACCTTTTCTACATAAGCAAATTTGTCGTCTGCGCCGTAAAAGGATTTTAATTCTGAGTTGGATAAATCGGCTGTGCTAATTGCTCCAATGCTACCGTCGGTCCACAGTAGAGGATACCAAGGTTCAAAGTGTTTCAACATCACCGGCTTTACTTCGGGGTGTTTGAACAAGAAATAATTAATTCCATCAGCATAACTGTTTAAAAGTTTTTTCAGCCAAGGTGCTGCCTTTTTATAATCTGTTTTGGCTTCATTGGCATCAATTAATAAACGAGTTTCTAAGTCGTTGTACAAAAATGACTTTCCTTTGATTTCGGCAAGACGACCCAATTTATCTATGTAGTTCATTTCGATTCTCTTGAAATCATCTTCGCACTGTGCGTACAACATTCCAAAAACAGCATCTGCATCTGTTTTTCCGTAGATGTGAGCAATTCCCCAATTGTCTCGTATAATGGTTACTTGCCGCGCCAATTTTTGAAGCCGAATAATTTCTTTCTGATCAATTTTTTGAGCAAAAACAATTGTTGAAAAACTCATAAACAGCATTCCTGTTTTAAAAATGTCTTTAAAGTTTTTCATTTTATTTGATTTTAAATTTTTCGCCCTCAAAATAAATACTCATATCTAATTTTCTGATACCAACCGCATTATTTCTTGGAGCTTTTGTAATTCCTTTAGGGTTCTGAACCACAATAACTTCGCTTTCGCCAACAATTTCAATTTCTTTATTACGAACAATAATTGCGGTACTTTCGTCAATACCAATCCCGACGTGTGATGGAAATTCTATTAATCCAGAAATTAGTCTGTTGTAGCGGCTTCTTTTGAGAAAATGCTGGTCGATAATTACGTTTTTAATCAGTCCCAAACCCTCGGCCGTTTCTAGATTGTCATATCGTATGTTGTCAAAAGTTTCCGAGTATTTGGTTTGAAGTTTCTGATTTCCGGTAATCATCTGTTCGCACATTACGGCGGCACCTGCGCTTGTTCCTGCAATGGTACTTCCGTTTTGATACGCTTGATGAATCGCATTGAAAATAGGAGTATTGTTCACAACACTCATAAAGCGCGATTGATCACCGCCGGCGATATAAATAAGTTTTGACCTTTGTAAAGAATCAACCCAAACTTTGTTGCCGGCAGTTTGTTTGTTAAAGTTGAGCATTACAATGGGTATTGTGGTTAGTTTTTGAACTTGTTTCTTGAAATAAAAATAGGAACTGTCGGGTTCTTCGCTAGACATTGGCAAAACTACTATGTAATCTTTTTCTTTTAAATCTGAAACAGATAGTAATTGCGTCATTAATTGATTTGAACGATTGCCTCCACCGATAATGAATAATTTCCCTTTTGGAGTTTGGGCTTGATTGAAGCTACAAACTAAAAGCATCATTGCAAGTAGTAATAATTTTGGAATATTTTTTAGGATAAAAGTGGCGGTTTTCATTGCAGTTTTAGTTTTTTAAGGATTTGGAATTATTCAATAGTAAGTACTTTATTTGTACTGTAACTATCCATCATTGTAAGCATATTATTTAGCGTGCATTAGAAATCTTTTTATCAAAAGTATGACCTAATTTTTTTATTTCTTAGCCTTTTCGGTCAATTTTTTAACTAAATTCCAAAATTTCGCTTTGTATTTTTTTAGTTAAGCTATTAAAAACCAATTGGTACGAATCATCAATCAATTCTTTAACAAACTTATCCGAAACCCCTCTATTTAAAACTACGGTATTCCAATGCACTTTGCTCATGTGATATGCTGGCTGGACATCGCCATATTGGGCTCTTAATTCTAATGCATAATCAGGATTACACTTCAAATTGACTGATGGCTCGCCTTTTTCCCATTGATTCAAAGAGGAAAGCGCAAACATTTTTCCGCCCACTTTAAAAACCAAAGTATCTTGATCGAACGGAAAATGTTCGGTTACTCCTTTTTTAGAAAGGCAATATTCGTAGTACGTTTCTAGATTCATATTGTTATTTTTTCCATCATTTTTTCTGGATGTGCCAATGTTTTGAAACCAAATTTCTCATATAAGAAATGCGCATCGGATGTAGCCAATCTCCAGATTTTCACCTCTTGTAAAACAGGTTCTTTCATCATTGCATCAATTAGAATCAATGAATAGCCGTTTCCTCGATGTTCTTCGGCAATAAAAACATCCATCAAATAGGCGAAAACCACATAATCTGTAATCACTCTTGCAAAGCCAATTTGAACATTATTTAAATAGATTCCGAAACAAAAGGAATTATCAATTGTGGTTTGCACCTCGTCAATAGTTCTTCCAGCTACCCAATAAATGTCCTTCAAAAAATCTTGAATGAAGGAAACATCGAGTTTGGTTTTATCGGTTGAGGTTGTGATCATACCATTCAATTTAAACACTAAGTTCACTAAGAAGGCACGGAGCAAACAAAGTTTAGTGAACTTTGTGCCCTCTTAGTGCCCTTTGTGGTTAGGCTTCCAAATTTAAATAAAATAAATCACTAGCAATTCCATCGGTCAAAAATTTTCCTTTTCGAGTTGGTTTTAAAACATTACCATCAATAGAAAGGAGGTTGTCGTCAAGGAATTTTTTTGCTTGAGTTTGTAAATATTCTAGATATTCGTTACCAAATTCGAACAGAATTCTATCCAAAGAAACGCCCCAAATAGTTCGCAAACCGGTCATAATATATTCGTTATACCGGTCTGTTTTTGATAAGATTTCAAATTCGTTTGGTAATTTATTTTCGGCTAATGATTTTAAATAGATTATATTATTCGAAACATTCCAACTTCTAGAAATCCCATCATAACTGTGAGCCGAAGGTCCAATTCCAATATATTTTTTCCCCAGCCAATAGGCCGAATTATTCTTCGAAAAATAATTTTCTTTCCCAAAATTCGACAA
This sequence comes from Flavobacterium psychrophilum, assembly GCA_945878515.1. GTDB lineage: Bacteria > Bacteroidota > Bacteroidia > Flavobacteriales > Flavobacteriaceae > Flavobacterium > Flavobacterium psychrophilum_I. The sequence continues at coordinate 36,490 of CAMCTL010000005.1, forward strand.
TTCATAATGAATAAAACCATTGTTTTGAAGTGTTTCGACCAAAATTTGAAAATGAGCTTCCGCAAGTTCGTCTGTGGGTTTGGCAATTTTTCCTGATTGTATGAGTGTACTCAAAGCTGTTTTGGGTTCGACCGTCAAAGCATAACTCGAAATGTGTGGAATACCAAAACTTAAAGCGATTTCAATGTTTTTTTTCCACTTTTCGTTGCTCATGCCTGGAATTCCATAAATCAAATCGAGTGAAATATTGTCAAAATATTGTGTGGCAATTTCCAAGCATTTTCTAGCTTCTGACGAATTATGAGCGCGATTCATCATCGTTAAATCGTCTTCAAAAAAAGATTGAATTCCGATGCTTAATCGATTAATTCCAATTTTCGAAAGTTCGATTAAATAATCCTCCGACAAATCATCGGGATTGGCTTCGAGCGTAATTTCGGGATCCTCAACCACTTTATAGTTTTTATAAATCGAATCGATCAGTAATCTCAAATCTGCAATTTGCAATCTACTCGGTGTTCCTCCACCAAAATATATGGTTTCTATTACCGCATCTTTGTCACTTCGAGCGCAGTCGAGAAGCTCATTTTTGCGCATTTGAATTTCTTTGGCCAAAGCCAAAACCATATCATTTTTCTTCTTCATCGAAGTCGAAAAATGAAAGTCGCAATAATGGCAAGCCTGTTTGCAGAATGGTATGTGGATGTAGATTCCGTACATAAATTATTGGTCAGTATTCAATGGCAAGTGGTCAGTTTTGCAAACTTACCACTGACCACTACTTTTTAACTCGATTTTCATTATTTTTCACAAAAGCATCCCAACCTGTGTAACTTTTATCTCCAACTACTTTTCCAGAATTGAAAAAATGACAAACGGCAGCCGCCAATCCATCTGTTGAATCGAGGTTTTTGGGTAATTCTTTTAAGTTTAATAGTTGTTGAAGCATTTTGGCAACTTGTTCTTTGCTGGCGTTTCCGTTACCTGTTATTGCCATTTTTATCTTCTTTGGTTCATATTCGGTGATGGGAATATCTCTTGAAAGTCCCGCTGCCATTGCAACTCCTTGCGCTCTTCCCAATTTCAGCATTGATTGTACGTTTTTACCAAAGAAAGGGGCTTCAATCGCAATTTCGTCTGGATGGTGTGTTTCGATGAGTTCGATAGTGCGTTCAAAAATGATTTTTAGTTTTTGATAATGGTTGTCGTACTTGGACAATTGCAATTCGTTGAGCTGGACAAATTGCATGTTCTTGCCAACAATTTTTATTATTCCAAAACCCATAATGGTGGTTCCTGGATCTATTCCTAATATAATGCGTTCATTTGTCATAAATATTTTGTCGTGCCGACATTTGCAACAAAACTAAACAATTCTTGGTATTAAAATTTACATTTATAGGGAACTAAAGGATAAATATTTAAGCAGTAAAAAATTAAATATAAAATTATATATGCTATTGCTCCTTGTTGTGCCTTGCGTTTAGCATTTGCATCGAATGTAAATTATGCCTAAAATTATAATGCTGATAATTTCTGAACATTGCATCAACTGCACCCATATAAATTTAATTTTTCATAAAAAATAAGCCTAGCGGGTTAATTTTATTCTGATTTTTATAAAGCCATAAAACAACCTATTTTATATACAATTTTTTTACTATAGCATCAAACTACCTATTTTATATACAGATAACTTTTCCTACGCCATAAAACAACCTATTTTATATACAAACAACTTTTACTATGCCATAAAACAAATTATTTTATATAAAGACAACTTTTACTATGCCATAAAATAACTTATTTTATATACGGACAACTTTTACTATGGCATAAAACAAGTTATTTTAAATACGGACAACTTTTACTATGGCATAAAACAACTTATTTTATATAGGGACAACTTTTACTATGGCATAAAACAAGTTATTTTATATACGGACAACTTTTACTATGCCATAAAACAACCTACTTTATATATGAACAACTTTTACTATGCCATAAAACAACAAATTTTATATACGTACAACTTTTACTATTTCATAAATATAAGCATATTAGCAACAATTGTAACTTCAAAGTAATCAAAAACACAAACTGTCAATGTTTTTTGACGATGGTTTTCAGTTACGATTAAGATTTTTTCAAGAACAACAATCAAGTATTCCTGAGGGAGATGGTGCAGCCGCAATAACCAATAGTAATGGCATACAATTTCCCAATTATTAATACTACTTTTGAAACTTTCGAGTTAAAGTATTTATGTTAAAAAACGTATTGGTTCTGTTGGCAATCTTCTGCATTTCTGGACTTTTAGCTCAGGAAGGGAATTCGCTGTACAAAACCAAGAAAATTCCCTTTACTCGAGACACGATTCATTTGGAAAAAAACAGTATTAATTCGAGTAATTTTAAATTATTGGACACTAATAATCAGCCAATCGATTCTGTTTTCTACAAAATAAACTTCGAAAAAGGAACACTGGTTTTAAATGATAAATTCGCTGTAAGTTCCGATTCTATAACGGTTCAATACTTGAAATTTCCTGAATTTTTAACCAAAGAATATCGTGTTTATGACGACAGTAAAATAGTGAGCAATGACGCTTCTTCAGGAAGTTTATATAGGATGGAAGAAGAAAATAATCAGAAAAAAAACATTCCTTTTGATGGGCTTAATACATCGGGAAGCATCACTCGTGGTGTGACTATTGGCAACAATCAAAATTCGGTTTTAAACTCCAACCTTGATTTGCAAATCACTGGGAAACTTTCCAAAAAAGTAAGTTTACGTGCTTCTTTGCAAGACAGCAATATTCCGTTACAAGACGGCGGTTATTCGCAAAAACTGGATCAATTTGACAATGTTTTTATGGAACTTTTTAGTGAGAAATGGAATATTCGTGCTGGCGATGTTTTCTTGGAAAATCGCAAAACGCAGTTCTTGAATTTCAACAAGAAAGCGCAAGGAATTGCAACGAGTTTCGACTTTGGATGCGAAGACAATAAAACCAATATTTTCGCCTCGACGGCATTGGTTCGAGGACAATATGCCAAAAGTGATTTTGTAGGACAGGAAGGAAATCAAGGGCCTTACAAATTAATTGGGCAAAGTGGCGAATTGTATGTGTTGGTTATTTCGGGTTCAGAGCGGGTTTATGTGAATGGAATCCTTTTAAAACGCGGAGAAAACAACGATTATACGATTGATTATAATGCCGGCGAAATCATCTTCACGCCTCTTTTTACCATCACTTCCGAAATGCGAATTGCTGTTGAGTATCAATTTAGCAACCAAAATTATACCCGACTCGTCACTTATGCCGGCGGTAGCCATGAAAGCAAAAAATGGAGTTTTAGCAGTTATTTATATTCTGAAAACGATTTGAAAAATCAGTCTCTACAACAAAGTCTTTCGGCTGAACAAGCACAAATTTTGGTCGATGCAGGCGACAATCAAGACTTGATGGTGGCGCCATCGGCCTATTTGGATTCTTATTCTAACAACAAAATCTTGTATAAAAAAACATTGTTAAGTAATGGTATTGAAATTTTCGAAAATTCAAATAATCCAGAGGATGTTTTGTTCAATGTCAGGTTCACTAATGTTGGGGAAAACAAAGGAAATTATGTTTTGAAGGACAATGCCACTATTGGTAGAATTTACAAGTATGATCCTGTAAATGGGAATTACGAGCCAGTTATAAAATTGGTTGCGCCAATAAAAACCCAAGTCGCAACCTTTTTGGGAAAATACAATCCAACAGAGAAAACAGCAATTGATTTTGAAATTGGTATAAGCAACAATGATACAAATCTTTTTTCATCCCAAGACGACTCCAACAATCAAGGTTTAGCCACTAAGATAAATGCCAAACAACGCCTTTTTTCGAAGCAATGGAACGCAGAAGTTTTTGCGAATTATCAATTTATCGCCAAAGATTTCAGGTCTGTTGAACGTTTATATAGCATTGAATTTGGCCGAGATTGGAATTTGGGAACGACTTCGACAGGCAATCAAAGTTATTTGATTTCTGGCTTGCAAATGATATTGCCTGAAAAAGGAAACTTAGTTTATCAATTCGAAAAGCTGGATTTCTCGGAGAATTTTTCAGGAAATCGCCATATTTTAAAAGCTTTATTCAATTTGAACCGCTGGAAAATTCAAAGTTCAGGAAGTTTCTTGAATAGCGATGCTGTAACATCCACATCAAAATTCTTGCGAAACCAAACTCAGGTCAAATATCATTTCAAGAAAAATTGGATTGGCAGTAGCCTACAACTGGAAGACAACCAAGAAAAGAATACAACCACCAATCAATTTTCGGCGCTAAGCCAAAGATTTACCGAGTATGGATTTTTTGCTGGTCGGGGAGATAGCACCAAGGTTTTTGTAGAATTGGGTTATTTTAAAAGAGCCAATGACAGTTTGCAAAATAGCCTCATTCAACGGGTGAATAATTCCCAAACTTTTGCCTTGCGATCGAAATTGATTCAAAACAGCAAAAGCGATTTGTCTCTGTTCGTAAATTATAGGGTTTTGGATTTTGTGAATGCTGCCAATAAAAAAGAACCTTCGCTGAATTCGAGAATGATTTACAACGATCGTTTTTTTAACCAACTGATTCAATCTACAACGGTTTTTGAAACCAATTCGGGATCGATTCCGCAACAAGAATTTACCTATCTTGAAGTTCCGATTGGTCAGGGTGTTTATACTTGGAACGACTACAACACCAACGGAATTCAGGAATTAGAAGAGTTTGAAATTGCGCCTTTTGTAGATCAAGCCAAATACATCCGGATATTTTTGCCCAACCGTATTTACATCAAAACGCATCAAAATAAATTTTCGCAATCGCTTACTTTAAATCCCAATCAGTGGCAAAACGAGTCGGGATTCAAAAAAATACTGTCCTATTTTTACAATCAAACTTCCTTTATCATCGATCGAAAAGTGGAGAATAAAGGCAATAATTTCGACTTAAATCCTTTTGATAAATCTCAGGAAGATGTCTTGGGATTGAATTCCAGCTTTAGAAACAGTTTGTTCTATAATCGAGGGAAGCAACTGCATTCTATGACTTATACCTACGTTCAAAACGAAAATAAAAACTTGCTTTCGATTGGTTCCCAAAACGCAAAAAACAGTTCAAACCAACTGCAATACAATCATTTGTACAGAAAAAGTTGGTTGTTTGGGATGTTTTCCAAAACGATTCAAACCAGTTTGACGTCTGAGAATTATCCAGAGAAAAACTTTGAAATAGAAGGTTATCAATTGGCTCCAAAAATCAGTTATTTGTTTTCCAAAAGCACAAGTTGGGACTTGTTTTACGAATTGCAAAACAAGAAAAATCAAATTGGAAAATTAGAAACCTTATTACAAAGCCGTTTTGGAACTTCGTTTTCGTATGCTGGTGAGAAAAAATTCACGTTGAACGGAGAAGTTTCTTTTTATCAAAATGAATTTGTTGGCAATCAATTTTCGTCAGTTGGATTTCAAATGTTGGAAGGACTGCAAACCGGACAAAACCTGACATGGCGGTTGCTTTTTCAGAAAAACTTAACCAATTTTCTGGACATTAATTTCAATTATCAAGGTCGGAAAAGTGAAACTAGCCAAGCCATTCACACCGGAAGTGTGCAATTAAGAGCCTATTTTTAATCGGAATTAAAGCAAAT
>CAMCTL010000006.1:0-40940 GCA_945878515.1 Flavobacterium psychrophilum
GGTGTTGGTCAAATTATTGGTGCGATTCAAGTCGTTTTCCAATTGTTTCCCCCAATGCATCGGCAAGAAAACTACGCCTTCTTTGATGCTATCGGTTACTTTGGCTTTAACTCTGACATTGCCATTTTTACTCGTCACCACAACAATATCTCCAGTTTTTATGACAGATTTGTAGGCATCTATAGGATTTATTTCGAGCACTGGACTTGGAATATGGGTCATCAATCGGGACACTTTCCCTGTTTTTGTCATCGTATGCCATTGATCTCGAATTCTACCTGTGGTCAAAATAAATGGAAACTTATCACTAGGTTTCTCAGATGTATTTTCAATTGAAGTTGGAATATTGAAAATGGCTTTTTGCGAAGGCGTATAGAATTTTTTATCGGTAAATAATCGTGGCGTTCCGGGATGCCCATAATCGGGAACCGGCCATTGAAAAGTGCCTTCATTTTTCAGTCGATTGTAATTCAAAAAGGAAATATCCATTTTGGTGCCTTTGGTCATCAAGCAATATTCCTTGTAAACCTCTTCGGTGGTATTGAAATTGAACCCATTAAATTTCATTTTCTGCGCAAAACGAATCAAAATTTCCACATCCGAAAGGGCTTCGCCTGGTGCATTGATTCCTTTTGGAAGGTAGGAAATCCGCCTTTCGGAATTGGTCATTGTTCCGTCTTTCTCCAGCCAACCTGCCGCAGGCAATAGCAAATCGGCAAATTTGGCGGTGTCAGAATTATGTGAAATATCTTGAACAACTACAAATTTGGCGTTTTGTAATGCCTTTTCAACTCTACGAGAATCGGGTAAACTTACCATTGGATTGGTACAAATAATCCAAATCGCTTTCATTTTTCCAGATTCTAAAGCGTCGAACATTTCGGTTGCCGTTAAACCTGGTTTTTCAGAAATTTCATTTACTCCCCAAAATTCGGCGACTTCTTTGCGATGAATGGGATTGTTTAATTCTTTGTGAACGGCTAATAGATTTGCTAAGCCACCTACTTCTCTTCCGCCCATTGCATTGGGTTGACCGGTTAAAGAAAATGGTCCTGAACCTGGTTTTCCAACTTGTCCAGTAACCAAAGAAAGGTTGAGTAGCGCGGTATTTTTATCGACTCCAATAGCACTTTGGTTTAAACCCATTGCCCAAAGTGAAATAAACCCTTTGGCTTTTCCGATAATATCGGCAGCTAATTTGATGTCTTTTACAGTAACACCACAAAGTTTAGACGCTTTTTCAAATGAACTAGATAAAACCAAGTCTTTATATGCTTTGAAATTTTCAGTGTTGTTTTTAATAAAATCATTGTCGATATATCCTTTTTCGATTAATCGCTTTCCTATGGCGTGATAGAGAATTATATCGGTTCCGGGAATAATTTGCAAATGCAAATCCGCTAAAGCAGCCGAATCAGTGCGACGCGGATCGATAACGATTATTTTTATCTTTGGATTTTTCTCTTTGTGTAGCTCCAATCGTCTAAAAAGAATTGGATGACACCAAGCTGGATTAGCTCCAGTAATCAAGAATGTATCAGCCAATTCGATGTCATCATACGCAATAGGAACGCTATCTTCACCAAAGGTTTTTTTGTAACCCACCACAGCCGAACTCATACAAAGTCTAGAGTTGGTGTCTATATTATTGGTTTTGAGAAATCCTTTGACCAGTTTATTTACCAAATAATATTCTTCGGTAAGACATTGTCCAGAAACATAAAAACCAACACTATCAGGCCCGTGCTTATTGATAATGGAAGAAAAAACTGCGGCTGCTCGATCCAAAGCGGCTTCCCAACTCACTCTTTCTTTGGGGTGTGATTTGCTCCAACGCATTTCGGGATACAAAATTCGATCCGAAGTATCGTTTGCCACATAATGTAAATTCATTCCTTTAGAACAAAGCATTCCTCTATTTACAGGATGATCAACATCGCCTTTTAATGATACGCCATTTTTAGCATCATTCGTTACAATAATTCCACAGCCTACACCACAATAAGAGCACGTAGTTTTAATTTCTGAATTTTGCATCATTGAAATTCTTTATAAATTGAAAAACTTTGCATATAAATTTTAAAAATGTAAAAATAAGTATTTTTACGTATAAATACGTATAAAACAAAAAATATTTTATACGTTTGACAAAATAATTATTGAAAAAATCAATTTGCGCCTAATTCCATTTTATTATGAAGAAAGAAACACCAATTTGCGAAAACTGTTCGAATGAAAATTGTTTCATCAAAAAGCATCTTCATTTAGAAAAAATGCAGCAATACATTGAAAAAAAGAACAGTTTTGTTTGCAAAAAATCGCAACAATTTATAATCGAAGGTGCGCCAACACAAGGTTTATATTTTGTTTACAAAGGAAAAGTAAAGACTGTAAAAACAGGCATTTACGGAAGAGAACAAATTGTACGACTTACTACAAATGGCGATGTTGTGGGATTCCGTGGTTTTGCTACAAGCAAACGTTGCCTTATTGGCGCTTCGGCTTTAGAGGATACTATTTTATGCAATTTTAGTAATGAAGATATGTTGGATATTCTTAAAAACTTACCCGAATTCACCTTTGATTTGATGCTGTTTTATGCCGAAGAATTAAACAAAAGCGAGAATAATATTCGAAAAATTGCGCAAATGAATGTCCGAGAAAGAGTTATTGATACCTTATTATATATACATCGAAAATTTGGTCAGTCCAATGGCGTTATTGACGTCGAATTATCAAGACGTGACATCGCCGATTTTGCTGGAACCACCGAGGAACAAGTAATAAGGGTATTATCAAGTTTAAAAAAAGAACTTCTGCTCAAAACTGTTGGCAAAAAAATAGGGCTTCTGAACGTAGAAAAAATGCGTTCTGAAATTATTGAACACAAATAATCTTTAGAATTATGATTACGACTTCATTTTGTCTAAATGACAAACAGATATATCTACGTAAATTACTTAATTTCTAATACTCACTTATACTTGAACTTACCGCTATTTACTGCCAAAAAACATAAAATTAACTATTTAAGTCCTCTTTATTTATGTAGTAAAAAGAGATTTTAGCCTGTACTATTTCATAAGAATAAGTATTTATACTTACGTACATTTGTAACATACTAATTAAAACAAATCATTATGCAAACAACTATGAACAAATTACTAAGTATTCAAGGTTTCAAAAATGAAACAATTGCAAGAGTAAATCTTTCAAAATCATTTTTTTTAGGCATTACATTATTGATTTTTGGTCAAAATGTGGCCCATGCGCAATTAACCGCTACGGGTCAGATTAGAGAAAGAACCGAGGCAAGAGGCGGTCAGGCAACTTTATTACAAGAAGGACAACGTGGCGCATTATTTAATTCGCAACGTACAAGATTAAACGTAGGATATACTGGATATAGGTATAAAGTGTATGCTTCATTACAAGATGTTCGTGTATGGGGACAAGACGCTTCAACAATAAACAGGACAAATCTCGAAGCCAATGACGGTATTTTGTTTCACGAAGCTTGGACTGAAATTATGCTTATTGATACTATTAGTAGCATTCAAAATTTATCTTTAAAAATTGGTCGTCAAGAAATTTCGTATGATGATCAAAAGGTTCTTGGTAGTTTAGATTGGTTGCAACAAGCACGAAGACACGATGCAATAGTATTAAAATATGCCAACAAAGGTTGGACTGCCGATTTTGGTGCAGCTTTTAATCAAAGAACTGAACAAAATACAGGAACATTGTATAACGGACAACCAAGCACGTATGCAGCGGGTACCAATCAAATAGGTCACGCATATAAATCATTTCAGTATGCTTACATTGGTAAAAAATTGTATTTTGGTGATGTGTCATTCCTTTTCTTCAAAGACGATTTTAGCAAATTTACAGGAACTGTTGCAGCTCCAACAATTATAGAGGGTGTAAATTCAAGAACTACTACCGGTTTTTATTATAACCTTAATCCTACCAGAAAGATTAATTTGAATGGTAGCGTATACTACCAAGGTGGTAAGGACAAATCTGGAAAATATATTAGCGCAAAACTTGCATCATTAACGGCTACATATCAGGCTGGAAGAAAATTATCGTTGGGATTAGGAGCTGATTATTTATCCGGAACAGACGAGTCTAAAGAGGCTACACATAATAACCAGTTCGATCCGCTATACGGAACTCCTCACAAATTCTGGGGTTATATGGATTATTTTTATGTGGCTAACCAGTTTGGTCAGCAAGGTTTGTTTAATTATTTTGTAAAAGCAAAATACAACGCTTCGGATAAATTAGGTTTATTTTTAGATGTTCACGGCTTCGAATCTGCTGCAAAACTCAATGGTGGTTTAGATAGTTATTTAGGAACTGAAATCGATTTGAAAGCAAATTACAAATTCACCAAACTAATCAATTTAGAGTTCGGCTATTCAACAATGTTAGCTAAAAACACTATGGCATCGGCAGCGGTAAAAAATGTTGTAAATCCAGAATTGACAGCACATTGGGCATATTTGATGTTGAACATTACACCCAACTTTCTGAACACAAAAAAAATGTAATTTAATTAAAGAAAAGAGATGATAGAGTATAGATAATAGACTAAACGATAATAGATTTAAGATTTTAATAAAATTATAAACAACAATAGTATGAAAAATTATTCAAGCCAAATTATGAAAATAGCTGCAGCAATCTTGCTCACTGTTTTCACAACTTTTACAGCTACAAATGCTCAAGAAGCAGTAAAATTAGGGTTTATTCCGCTAACGGATTGTTCGCCAATAGTTATGGCAAAAGAATTGGGATTGTTCAAAAAATATGGCGTCGAAGTAATTGTAACCAAAGAATCTTCTTGGGCTAATGTTAGAGACAAAATCCTTACAGGTGAACTAGATGGCGCACATTGCTTATATTCTATGCCGTTTTCAGTTTATACTGGAGTTGGCGGAAAAGCAGGATCTGAGATGAAAATTGCAATGATGCTGAATGTCAATGGACAGGCAGTAACACTTTCCAATGACTTTTGTGGAAAAGTAGGCTTTAAACAAATGAACAAAGTAACTCCAGTTGTTGCTGCTAAATTAAAAGCCGAGAAAGAAGTAACTTTTGCAATGACATTTCCTGGTGGAACTCACGATTTGTGGCTCAGAAACTGGATGTCAATTGCAGGATTGAATCAAAAATCGGTAAAAATAATTACTATTCCTCCTCCACAAATGGTAGCCAATATGAAGGTAGGAAATATGGACGGCTATTGCGTTGGTGAACCTTGGGGCGGAGTTGCTGTTAAACAAGGAGTTGGATTTACTCAAGTTGCAACTCAAGATATTTGGAAAGATCATCCTGAAAAAGCTTTGGTTGTTAATAAAGATTTTAGCTCAAAACACAAAGCTGATTTAGTTAAAGTAATGAAAGCAGTAATGGAAGCTTGCAAATGGCTGGATGTTCCTGCAAATCGTAAAAAAGCTGCTGCCATTATTGGAAAAGCACCTTATGTAAATGCTCCTGCTGAAGTAATCGAAAATAGATTGATGGGGAATTATGATTTGGGTTGCAACCAAGGAACAGAAATTTATGACAATGATTATATGTTATTTCACAAAGGTGGAATGGTCAATTATCCGCGCAAATCACACGCAATTTGGGCAATGGCACAATATGTTAGATTCGGATATTTAGATGAGGCACCAAATTATAAAGCAATTGCCGATAAATTAATTCTTCAGGATTTATACGAAGAAGTAGCTGCAAGCATGAAAGTAAAAGTACCAACAGATGATATGAAACCTTTTTCTCTAACTATGGACAAAACTGTTTTTGACCCTAATAATCCAGCGGCTTATTTAAAAGTGGTGAAGAAGTAGTTTTTTTTTGACACTCCCGAAAGCCTTCGGGAGTGTCTAAGATTTTTCCAATAAATACAATTAAAATGATATTACAATGACAGAAAATAGCACAATTACAATAAACGATGCGGAATCAACACTAAACTTGGTTAGTGAAACAACCATTGAAAGTTCAAAAAACACCGAAAAATGGACTGAAATGCTCGGGACAGTTTTTGAAAAATCAAAATCAGTATTTTTTGCAATTATCGGTTTGATCGCTTTCGGAGGGTTTTGGAGCTTGCTGACCATTTATACAGAACAAGCACTTCCGGGTCCAATAGCAACGCTAACTGTTTTGAAAGAAATGTTGAGCGACCCATTTTATGACTACGGACCCAACGACAAAGGAATTGGTTTACAATTATTCGTTTCTATAAAAACCGTACTAATGGGCTTTTTGATGGGTTCCTTAATTGCTATTCCGATCGGAATTTTAATGGGAGCAAGTACCATTTGCAAACAAATTTTCTATCCAATTGTGCAATTGTTGAAACCAGTTTCGCCTTTGGCTTGGTTTCCAATAGGTTTGGTTGTTTTTAAAGACACTGGAATGGCAACAATATTTATTGTTTTCATAACGTCGTTGTGGTCCACATTGATTAACACTTCTTTTGGAGTAGGATCTATTCCGCAAGATCATAAAAATGTCGCCAAAGCTTTTGGTTTTTCGAAAATGAGATATTTAACTAAAATATTGATTCCATATAGTTTACCACATATCATCACAGGTTTACGTTTAAGTATCAGTGTGGCTTGGCTAGTAATTGTTGCTGGCGAAATGCTGTCTGGCGGAGCAGGAATTGGTTTTTTTGTTTGGGACAGTTGGAATGCTCTAAGTCTAGAGAAAGTAATATCGGCTATCATCATCATTGGAATCGTAGGCTTACTTTTCGATAGGATATTTACTTATATTGAGAACAAAGTTGCCTATTAAGGCTTCAAAGTTTAAAGGTTTAAAATTGTTTAAACTCTTAAACCTTTAAACAACCTTAAACTGTTAAACAATTTAAACAAAAACAAAATGAGCTATCTAGAAATAAAAGACTTGGAAATCTCTTTTCCAACTCCAAAAGGGAAATACATTGCAGTAAAAGACATTAATCTTTCGATCAAGAAAGGGGAAATCATCTCTATAATTGGACATTCGGGTTGCGGAAAATCGACAATTATGAATGCGATTGCGGGAATGTTAAATCCAACAGGCGGGAATGTTGTGTTGGATGGAAAAACCATCAAAGGTCCAGGTCCAGACAGAGGAATTGTATTCCAAAACTATTCTTTATTGCCTTGGTTATCGGTTCACGAAAATATTTTTCAAGCTGTGGATTCGGTTATGGATTGTTCCAAAAAAGAAAAACACGAAATCGTGGATTACAATCTTAAAATGGTTAATTTATTGTCTCATCGAGATAAATTGCCAGGACAATTATCAGGCGGAATGAAACAACGTGTGGCTATTGCAAGAGCTTTTGCTATCAATCCTGGAGTTTTGTTGTTGGATGAACCATTTGGTGCTTTGGATGCATTTACCAAAAGTTCGATGCAACTAGAAGTGTTGAAACTTTGGAACCTTAACAACCGCGATAAAACCATTATAATGATTACGCACGACATCGAAGAAGCCTTGTTTTTATCGGACAGAATCGTAGTGATGAATGATGGTCCAGCATCGACAATTAGAGAAATCGTAGAAGTTCATCTGAAAAGACCAAGAAATAAAATTGAGATTGTAAAAACTACAGAATATATTGAATTGAGAGATAAACTATTACATCTACTTACCGAAGAATTTTCTATTGAAGATATGGGCGTGGTTTATAAAAGTTAGTTTGAATTTAGTTTGGTTAGTAAGAATCCCTGTAAATTTTAACATTGCAGGGATCTTTTAATTTAAAAAGGTAATTAATTTAAAAAAATAACTTTATGTTAGATTCAATTTTTGATTTTATTGGAGCTGATTCCGGTGAATGGAAAGTGGCTTCAACTTCTACATTTAAAGGTAGTCCCCTGCCATCAGTATCACATCTAACAAAAATAGCTAGCAATTTAGTTCCAACAGCATCAGGAATTTGGACTCTTAAAGGAATCGTAAGTAATCTTAGGTACACAGAGAAAGAAGAAAAGGACAAATTAGTTGCCATGCAAGAAGATTTGGGAAGACCTAATGCAACTTTTGCAGCCTTTATTCCAATCCGGAAATCAGAAGCATGGTGGAATCTAGCACAAGACGAACGCCGAAAGATAATGGAAAACAAATCGCAACATACGCATACCGGAATGAAATACCTACCGGCTATTGCGAGGAAGTTATTCCATTCTCGAGATATTGGTGAACCTTTTGATTTTTTGACATGGTTTGAATATGCTCCCGAACATCTGGACGATTTTGAGGAACTTTTATTTGCACTTCGGAAAACAGAAGAATGGACTTATATTGATAGAGAAATTGATATAAGATTGGAAAAGATGTAACTTTAATTTATTTTAGTAAAACTCAAAGGAATCTTCACTATTTAGATAAACGCTAGCAAAAGCAGCACTAATTCTTTTTCTAAGGCAAGAATCGTCTTTCCGATAAATTGATTTTTGTCATTCAGGAATCCGATACTTTATAATTAGCACTCTATGATTATTTCATGCATCCAATAAAAGTAGATTATCTGTTTTCCAAGTTGAACAGTAAAAAACTTATAATCAGCAACTAAAGCAAAGAAAATTCCATAGCTTTGTGCGAAAGCTCTATCAAATTTTTAACTTTTAGCTTTTTCATTAAATTAAAACGGTGTACTTCGGCGGTTCGTTTGCTAATGTCTAATGCTTCTGCAATTTCTTTATTCCCTTTGCCTGATAACAATAGTACAAGAATTTCTTTTTCCCTTTTAGTAATCAACATTTCTTCGTTTGTAGATTGTTTCTCTTCTGAAAAATTGGTTGCTTGAGTCAATTGGCCTATCAATATAGAGGATATATCGCCACTAAAATATTTTCCACCTTCAGCAACAGTATTCAGTGCCTTAAGGAATTCTTCTTTGCTAGAGCCTTTCAGCAAATAGCCATCGGCGCCAGCTTTAATTGATTTCAGAACATATTCTTCGGATTCATGCATCGAAAGCATTACAATTTTTACGGGATTTTTCTGGCTACGCAGTTTTTCGACTACTTCAATACCCGTTAAATTAGGCATTCGAATATCAAGTATTAATAAATCTGGCTGATTGATTTCGATTGTTTTTAATGCTTCTAAACCATCTGTTGCCTCGCCAACTACTTCAATGTTGGCTTCGTTTTCTAATAATGATTTGATACCATCTCTTACAAACACGTGATCATCTGCTAGCACAACTCGAATCGGATTGCTCATAATCTACTTAATTTTTAATTTAATTTTTAAGTATATAAACTTAAAAAGTGATGCTAATGTACGTAATTTTCAATTGCAATTTCAATTTCAAAAATCAATTTCAAAAATCGATTTCAAATTCAAAAATCAATTTCAGTGTAATAATATTTAACAAAAAAATATTGCTAATAATCATTGTAACTATATTCTGCGGTGAACCTACCATTCTAGCCTTGCTTCAATTACTGATGGTTTTAAATTGTAATTACGCATATTTATCATTAACATTTTATTGAAATTGTAATTGAAATTGTAATTGAATTTGATTTTTGAATTTGATGTTTTTTAAATAGGAATGTTAAAAGTAATTCTAGTTCCCTCATCAGGAACAGAATTAAAAAACACACGACCGTTGATGTATTGTATTCTTTCTTTCATAAAAAGCAATCCCATTCCCGATTCGCTATTTCGCTTTTTTTCTACTGAGGAAACGTCAAAACCTTTTCCATTGTCATCAATTATAATGCTCAAAAGTTTGTCACTATGCGAAAGTTGAACAATGATATGCGTAGAATTGGCATATTTCAAAGCATTATTAATAGCTTCTTGAGTCAGCCTATAAATGTTAATTTCGACTAATGAATCCAATCGTTGGTCAAAATTGGTTTTGTTATAAAACAAAATTTCTTTTCCAGTAAGTTTTGATAATTCCTGAGTTAGTTTTGCCAAAGAAGATACAATTCCGTGGTCGCTCAATTCAGGAGGCATCAAGTTGAAAGTAGCAGTACGAACACCTTTTATAATGTCTAAGGATAATTTTTTAAGATATTCAATTTTTTGAGCCGATTTTTCTTGGTCGTCCAGATTAATACTTTCGAGACTGAATTTTAACCCTGTAAGCATTTGTCCAATGCCGTCGTGAATTTCTTTGGCAATACGGTTTTGTTCATTTTCTTGGTTTTCGACAATCTTACTCGAGATTAATTTTTGCTGATTGAGTTTGTCTGTGATGTTCTCGGTATTCAACCGCTCAACTTCTTGCTCTGCTTTTTTTCTTTCAGTAATATCAAAACAAATGACCAACAATTCCGCTTCGTCTTTCCTGATAGTCACCGGAATCATGGATAAATCAAGCCAAATCAATTGTTCGTTTCGAGTCGTAATATTTATCTCGCCTTGCCAACCCGTTCGTTGTTTTTCAAGAAAAATCTGTTGTAGAAAGTTCTGCTCTTTTTCAATTGGAGTTAATGCCTGCGCAAAAGTTTTATCTGAAAGGAAAGAATTGTATTGCAGTAATTTGGAAAATTTTTCTCCAATATGAATAATAGATCCATCGGGCGCAACCCTACAATACAAAAGGGTGTTTTCCATTGCATAATTAAGTGACTTCAATTCTTTCACTGAATTTTCTTTTGCTTCGCTGATGACTTCGGTGTCGTGTGCAAGTTTTAGTGCTTTTTTCTCTGACAATAAAAGTTTTGAAATTAGATCCTCTACATTTTTATTTGTAGGTTTAAAAATAAAAATGAATTCTAAGATTAGTACAAGTATTGTAAAAAATAAAATAAGATATTCGGTCTTACTTTGTAAAGTCACTTTTTTGCGGGCTTCAATATCATACTGCCCTACTATTTGATCCATTTTATCCAAAAAAACGGCGGAATTTTTTAAAATGGTATCAACCAATACCTGATTTTCCTCTTCATTTATTCTGTTCTTTTTATTGTCTAAAAATGATGATGAAGCGCTAATAATAGTGTTAAAGTTTGGTTTTATTCCGAGATATAAATCATTAAGTTCTTTACTTTTTTCTTTTGGAAAACCGAGACTATCATTCCCTATTTCTAAGGCATAATGATTGAATTTCCAAAGCCGCTTGATCTCGTTAATTTTATCAATTCCCGCGTCAATATTATTGCTGTCGGTTACAAAATTTAAAATCAAAATCTCTTTGGTTAGCTTTTGACTCAAAAAACGCTGCTTTCCTGAATAATTAATGATTTTAGAATCGCTTAATTGGGTAAAAATATTATACTGAATAACCAATTGACTTAGCAAAACGGTAACCGCGATGGTCAATAATGCAAAAATGTATAATTTCTTTAAGTTTTTGAAAGAAATAGATGCCGAGGTAAGTTTGTTGTTTTTCATTGGAAACGCTATTACATCCCAAGTGAATCTTTGATCAATTGAAAATTAGAATCGCTAAAATTGATTTTCAAGGCTTCTTCATGTCCTTTTATTGACATTTTATTCCAAGTTTTCAGGATGATGTTTTTCATTTTTTCTCGGTCGTGTTTTTGTGCAAAATCATCAAAGTAATATTCCAGAAACACCAGACAAATTACATCTTCGAGGAGTTGGGTTTCGATATCTTTTTTGAGTAATTTTTTTTCGATAAGGAAAGAAACTCTATCTATAAATATTGGAGAATATCCAGCTTTTTCTAAAATTTCGGCAGTAGTTTGGGCGTGAAATTTCTTTAAGTCTTCACGCCACTTTAAATAGCCAACGCGATCCATGGGGAAGGATTCGCGCGGCATTTTCCAACGGCAAATGTGTTGCGCTTTTGCAGCAATCTGAATTTCTTCGGAAGCATTTGGATAAAAATCCATCAGTCTTTCAAACATTCGATTCGAATATAAAAGTTCCTTTGGGTAGCTATTGTACTGGTATATTTCACTGTTTGGATCTTGTGCATTTTCGGCATCAATCCACGCACTGGCGTTCTGAAATGGTGTCATTTAATTTGAATTGTTTAAATTCAAAGATACACAATTATTCCAAAAAGCCAACGAATACTTCGCCGTCCACCACTTTTACAGGATATGTAGCAATCGAATATTCTTCGCCATTCAGGTTGGAGCCATCAGTAAGGGAAAAAGTTTTTTTGTGCATAGGACATGCAATTTTAGGGATTTCGTCAGCAGAACCAATCATTCCTCTAGACAAAACCATTTCCATTTTGTGCGGACAAACATTTTGGCAAGCATACCATTCGTTTCTGCGAGTGAAGTTAATGACTGCAATTTGCTTGTTTTTATATTTGATACAACCTCCACCTTCAGTTGGAAAATCAGTAGTTTTTCCAGCTTTGAACCAAACATTTACATCGTTAAACTGAACCGTTTCGTATTGATTTAAAATATCTTGCATAATTTTAGTTTTTAAAATTCCATCTCTTCAACATAGTAAATTTAGGTCTGCCAAAGATCAAATCCTGTTTGTTACAATTGATGGAAGATTTTTTGAATAGTTGATATTACCAGGCTGAAGGCATTTTTTGACCTCTAAGAGGAATATATTCTAAAGTATCATCACGATCCTCTGAATTGGTAAAATGACTGAAACGTTTCATCATTTCGGGATCTTCAATGGCTTGTTTCCACTCGCATTCAAAAGTATCTACTAATTGTTTCATTTCGGCTTCAAGTGTTTCGTTGATTCCAAGGCTGTCGTTAATCACTATGTTTTTCAAATATTCAATTCCACCTTCTAATTTTTCTAGCCAAGTTGAAGTTCTTACTAATGGTCCTGCGGTTATAATGTAGTACATTAAGAAACGATCCATATACTTAATTACCGTTTCTTTATCGATAGATTCTGCTAATATAACGGCGTGTTTCGGATTCGCTCCTCCGTTTCCACAGATATACAAATTCCAACCACCTTCAACTGCAATTACACCAAAATCTTTGCCTCTAGCCTCGGCACATTCTCTGATACAAGCCGAAACTCCTCCTTTTAATTTATGCGGAGAACGGATTCCTCGGTAACGATTTTCTAATTCGATAGCCAATGTAGTACTATCATCCATTCCGTAGCGACACCAAGCATTACCTACGCAACTTTTAACCGCTCGTAATGATTTTCCGTAAGCGTGACCACTTTCGAAACCATTGTCTATAAGGGTTTTCCAAATGGCTGGTAAGTCATTCAATTCGGCTCCGAATAAATCGACTCTTTGCGCCCCGGTAATTTTGGTGTATAAATTGTATTTTTTAGCTACTTCGCCTACAACTATTAATTTTTCGGCAGTAACTTCTCCTCCAGCCATTCTCGGCACCACTGAATAGGTTCCGTTGCGTTGAATATTTGCTAAAAATCGATCGTTAGAATCTTGGGCTGTAATATGTTTGTTGGCAGTATCATTATAAATGCTTGAAAAAATAGATGACAAAACGGGTTTACACACTTCGCAACCATCTCCTTTTCCTATGACACCCAACACTTCATTGTGATTGGTGAATTTATTTATTTTTATAATATCGAATAATTCCTGTCTGCTATAGGCAAAATGCTCACAAACAACATCTTTTACTTCTTTTCCTAGGGATTTTTGGGTTGCTTTTACAATATCAACGACCATCGGTTTGCAACCACCACAACCTGTTGTCGCTTTGGTCAATTTTACTACATCCGAAAAGGTTTCACAGGTTCCATCTGTTATTGAGCAACATATAGCTCCTTTAGTAATATTTTCGCAAGAACAAATCACAGCCGAATCAGGCAAATCATTTGCTCCCAAAGTTGTTGATTCTCCACCTCTAGAACCCAAAATCAAATCTTCGGGATTTTTCGGCAATGACATAGCGTTACTGTAAATTTGGAACAATCCGTTGTAGTCTGATGAATCGCCAACAAGAATTCCGCCCAAAAGTGTTTTACCGTCTTTGGTCACATTGATTCTTTTGTAAACTCCGCTGAATTTATTTTCATATACAATAGCAACAACTTCATCATTTTCTACGAAAGGATCACCAAAACTCGCTACCTCGACACCAATTAATTTCAATTGAGTGGACATATCGATGGTTTCTCGCATCGTTTTTTGACCATTTAAGATTTGGTCGGCAGCAACATCTGCCATTTCGTAACCTGGTGCTACCAAACCGTAAATCATACTGTTATACAGTGCTACTTCGCCAATAGCATAAATATTAGAATCCGACGTTTGCATTCTATTGTTCACAACAATTCCGCCACGTGCTCCCACTTCAAGTCCTGCAACTCTACCTAGTTCGTCACGAGGTTTTATTCCTGCCGAAATAACGAGCATGTCTACTTTTAATAATTCATCATCGGCAAACATCATCCCGGTAATTGCGGTGTCGCCATCTATATATTGTGTCGCTTTATTTAGGTGTATGCCAATGTTGAGTGCTTCAATTTTAGATTGCAACATATTGCTTGCAGCTTTATCTAATTGTCTGGGCATCAGTTTGGGGGCAAATTCTACCACATGAGCATTCAATCCCATTCCTAAAACGGCATTGGCGGCCTCAAGTCCCAATAGTCCACCTCCCAAAACAGCAGCTTGAGTTGCTCCTTTCTTTTTTATTTTTTTTGCGTAGGACATCATGGCGTCCAAATCTTCGATGGTTCTATAGACAAAAACGCCTTCTTTGTCCGAACCTTTTATGGGCGGAACAAAAGCCGAAGATCCTGTAGCTAAAACTAAGTAGTCATAACTAAGTATTTTTCCAAGATGAGTTGTGATTGTTTTATTTTCTTTGTCTAAGCCAACAACCAATTCCGATGTATTAAGTACAATATTATTTTCTTCATACCACGACAAAGTGCTCATTGACAAATCATCGGCAGACTTGCCTCCAAAGTATTCACTCAGGTGAACACGGTCGTAAGCGCGTCGTGGTTCTTCACCAAAAACTGTAATCTGATAGTTCTCTTGACCCGATTTTGCAATGAATTTTTCACAAAATTTATAACCAACCATGCCGTTGCCGACTACAATAACTTTAAGCATACTACATAAATTAAGTATTAGACGCAAAAATACGTATTAATACTTAATTATAATACTTATTTTTAGTATTTTTTATTAAAGGATTAGAAATGGCTATATACTATCTACTTGTTCATGGGTTACCCTAGAATTCAGATAAAAGAACAATCGTAATGTATGATTCATATCATACTGGTAGCCAGAAGATTTTTGTTGATAAACATTCATATACCCAAAATCGAAGCTCAACTTAGGATTAATGGCTTGTTTGATTCCAATAAATATTCTATTTTGATCGAAAGTATTGTATACAATATCTTTTCCGAATTGAACCAGTAATTCATCTGATATGACAAGTAGTGGTGCTGTTTTTTTCTTAAAAACAGGTATGGTTGTACCTAATAAAAAACGAACTCGATTTGAAAATTTATTTTTCCCGGTTGAAACATCATTAAGCACGATTTCTTGCCACCGCTGCTCATTTCGTATCCTTTGAATGAGAGTGATATTGCCAGATTTGGAGTTCATTTGTACTTGCTGATAGATTCTGTTTTCGTCCGAAAAAGTGGCCCAAGAATCATTTTTAGGCGCTAACCACAGATGCGCATAACCAGCTGTAAAAGAAAACTTAGCATTGGGAATATAACTCAGACCTCCTCGTAACAAGAAAAAATTTGTGTCTTCAAAAAAATCATTTGCCCTCAAATGAACGTCGGCCGCAATGCCCCATTTTTCGCTAAATTTGGTTACTGAATTTAAGGAGACCCAAGTTTGAAATTGTTGATTGACTTCTTTTTGTTTGGGAGTTTGAGCAAAACTAACCATTGGCAACAAAAATAATAAAATTCTGAATGTATTTGGTTTCAAAGTATTTTGCTTTTGTGTTACTAAATTTCAAATGCAAATTTACTATTTCAATACCTGTAGTACAAGTTTTCGATATACTAAACATTATGAAAAACTTTATTTATTTTTATTCCATTTTGGCATTACAAAATTTAGCGAATAAAACCAACTTTATTAGAAAGTCTTCTTAAAAAAGTTGGTTTTCATAAATGAAAAATTAAAAGAATTTAAGACAACTTTAATTTTTGTTGTCTTATTAATGAGTAATTTTGTTAGACTATAAAAATTATGAATACTATGAAAAAAATAATCTTCTCTATTGCAGTCGTTATTGCTGTAATCACTGGTTGCAAAACAAAAAGTAATCCAAGTGATGCTAAGACCTTGAACCTTGTATTTGAATCTAAAAGCAATAGCACAGTCACTGGAACAGCCATGTTCAAAGTAAAAAATGGAAAAGTGACTTTTATTGCAACAATAGCTGGATTAAAACCAGGAATTCACGCCATTCACATTCACGAAAAATCAGATTGCACGGCTGCTGACGGAAGCTCAGCAGGAGGACACTGGAATCCAACCTTTAAAAAACATGGAAAATGGGGCGTTGACGAATACCATAAAGGCGATATTGGCAATTTTATAGCAGATGAAAAAGGAAACGGAACCATCACGCTAACCACTGATGAATGGGCAATTGGCGGCGACGATGCTACTAAAAATATTATTGGTAAAGGATTGATTGTGCATCAAGGTGCCGATGATTTTGTTTCTCAACCAGCTGGAAATGCAGGAGCCAGAGTGGCTTGTTCGGCAATTATTAAGTAGAAAAGATTAGTGCGGCTTTTTGGTTAACCCCATTTATTTAAAACATTTGGATCAGAAAGAACATCATTATTTTAAAAATGCGAAAGAATGGCGGGAATGGTTACACGAAAACCATACTAAATCTACTGGCATTTGTCTGATTTTTTACAAAGTAGGCAGCCAATTTGAAAGTATGCGTTGGGAAGAAGCCGTTCAAGTTGCTATTTGCTATGGTTGGATAGATTCGACTGTAAAAAAGATGGATGAAGAACGGCACCGACAATTTTTTTCGCCAAGAAAAAATAAAAGTGTCTGGAGTAAACTCAATAAAACCTATATCGATAAACTTCTAAAAGAGAACCTCATGCACGAAAGTGGTTTGTCAAAAATAGAAATTGCCAAGCAAAATGGTTCATGGAATTCGCTAGATGCAGTGGAAGATTTAATTGTTCCTGATGATTTAAAATTGGCATTTGACCTCAATCAAATAGCTTTTGAAAATTATAATAATTTTAGTCCATCCTATCGAAAAAATTATCTTTACTGGCTAAATCAAGCTAAAAGAGTGGAAACACGAAATGTTAGAATCGCACAAATCATTCATTTTTGCAATCAAAATAAAAAATCAAGAGAATAATTTTTACTGAAACGCACAAAAAAACATAGCTTTGCAATTCAAAACAAAGTAATGATTAACCCCTCAGCATCTGGTTGGATAGACAAATTTTTTCTTAAAAAAAAGTCATCAGTTTTTCTTGCCGAAACGGAGCCTACTATTTTTTACAAAAATGTTAGAGAAACAGGTTTTATTTATGGTCATATCGTTTCTTTTGACACTTCATTTTCAATAAATAGCAGAGGCTGGCTTCAAAACGAAATTTCAAAACTGGCTCTGCTCAATACTTTGAATGGGATTTATGAACTAAGCAATCCCGAAAGCAGTCCCGAAAACTTTAGTATAGCGGCAGTCGATTTCTATAACAAAATGAATCCGCAGGGCTACAATTTATTCAAAAAAATATTGCCAAATGATACCGTTTCATTAGCTTTAGAAAAAATTATTGATAGTCGAGTTCAAACTAATATCGACATTATCAACAAAAATTTTTCTCATATTGTTACAAATGCCTTGCTTTTTATCGATGTTTTGGCCTTTCGCCAATACTTGATTCTCGGAGAAATTCCTGAAAAATATTTAAATAAAATAGAAGAGGCAATAATCAGCATCGTATCATTGGCCTTGAGAACCAAAACCACAAAATCAAAATACGATGATTTATTAATCAAGCTTTTTGAATCATCAGTGCGATACAGCAAATTTTCACAGGTAAATGTACGTTCAAAACACTTCGGGATGGATGAATTAAAATTGGACTATTTTACTAATATTCTTGAAAAACAATATTTAGTAGATATGGCAGGAATGGCGCTGTGGAGTGATGGTATTATAGAAAAGAATGAAGCTTATTTTCTTTACAAATTAGCTGAATTAATTGGTGTTTCCGATAATTTTGTTAGTGAAAGTATGCAGAATACTAATGACTTTATTACCAAATTCAGAAAAGAAATTCCTTATTTTAATTACACGAACCCGGTAAAACATTTTTACGATCACACTACTCAAAGGGTTGTTACACTTATTAGTCGCAACAAAAATAGGCTTCAGAAAGAAATAGTTCAAAGTAAAGAATTGATGTTATTATTGGTCTATTCAACCCGAAGGGAATTAGATGAAAAAGAGAAAAAAAAGGTAAGAAAACAACTATTGGATATTTGTAAAACGATACCTTCATTGGCAATATTTCTTTTGCCAGGTGGCAGTTTACTATTACCTATTTTTATCAAATTTATTCCCACACTTTTGCCATCAGCCTTTAATGAAAACTTAGAAAATGAAGAGTAATTAAAGAGAGTTTTCAAAACAAAAATCCAATATTTCACAAGTTAGAAAATTGAATTATTGGTTAATGCCCTCCTTCGGAAAATCCTCAAAATAATTGGCATCTAGTTTCAATTACGCTTCTACCTTTTTTTATTTCTAACCTGTGTTCGATTATTATTGAAATTTAATCGACTGTATTTTAATTACTTAATTTTTTTGATTTCTCCTGCAAGGTCTTTTTTTTTTTAGACCTTTTAGGTATTTCTATAAAAACAAATACACCTACAAGGTTTTAAAAACCTTGTAGGAATTCAAATCTCTTTATAAATCAATCATTTAACAATCGAACCCAGGTTTCTATGTAAAATATTACTAGAAAAATCGTTCATCTTCTAAAGTTCTGTTGCAAGTTGAGGTAATTTAATCGTTTTTAATTTGATAGTAATTTTAATTTCTAAAAATCAACGAAATATATCACGATAATATTAATCAATTAAATTGATTGTTTTTATCTTTGCATCACAAAATACTATACAATGACAATTACACAACTTCAATATGTATTGGCAGTAGCCGAACACAAAAACTTTACACTTGCAGCAGAAAAATGTTTCGTTACCCAACCGACTTTGAGCATGCAAATTCAAAAAATTGAGGATGAATTGAACATTTTAATTTTTGATAGAAGCAAAAAACCAATTCAACTCACGGCTATTGGTCAAAAAATAGTCGAACAAGCCAAAAACATTGTCAACGAAGCAGGAAAAATAAAAGACATAGTTGAATATCAAAAAGGATTTATTGGTGGTGAATTCAGAATTGGAATTATCCCAACGATTATGCCAACACTTTTGCCAATGTTCTTAAATAATTTTATCAAAAAATACCCTAAAATAAAACTCATCATTGAAGAGTTGAATACCGACGAAATTATAATAAAATTAAAAAATGGTCATCTTGATGCAGCTATTGCAGCAACACCATTAGAAGATGAAAAAATTAAGGAAATTGTGTTGTATTACGAGCCATTTGTAGCCTATGTTCCTCACCAAACTATTATTTCTCAAAAATCCGAAATAGAAATTTCGGATTTGAATATAGACGATATTTTACTTTTGCAAGACGGGCACTGTTTTAGAGATGGTATTCTAAATTTATGCAAAAACAAGGAATTATCAGGGAGAAACTCATTTCAATTAGAAAGTGGTAGTTTCGAAACCTTAATTAAACTTGCTGATGAAGGACTAGGAACTACGCTTCTACCCTACATGCATACTTTGAATTTACATGAAAAAGACAAATTGAAATTGAGACAATTTAAAGAGCCAAAACCAGCAAGAGAAGTGAGTCTCATATACCCAAAAAGCGAACTAAAGATCCATATAATTGACGCACTAAGAAACACCATTTCAGGAGTTGTAAAAGGCGCAATTGCGTTTCAAAATGTTCAAATAATTAGCCCAATCCTCAAAAAATAAATAACTAACGTCATAAAAAAAAGTGTTATGAGAATTATAAAATATCTTTTTCTTTTGTTATTGCTTAGTTTAGTAGCACTATCCATTTTTATAGCCACTCAAAAAGGAGAATTTAAGGTTGAAAAAAGCAAGATTATCGATTCGCAAAAATCGGCAATTTTCAGTTATGCCAATAATTTCAAAAACTGGACAGATTGGAATTCGTTGGCTGCTGAAGACTCGATTATAAACGTCATTTATTCTACTAATGCTATTGGAAAAGGTAGTTTTTGTAGCTGGGAAGGCAAAGCAGGAATTGGAGAAATAAAGACGATTAATGTGGTAGAAAACGATAGCATTCTTCAAACAATGAGTTTTAATGGAAATTCAGCTGATGTTGTACTAAGTTTTAAAGACACTTTGGGTAAAACAAAAGTAACTTGGAAAGCAAAAGGAAGAATGAGCTTTCTTTTTAAGGTAAAAACTATTTTTGATGGCGGTGCAAATAGAATATTTGGAAGTATTTTTGAGAAAAGTTTGATTAATTTAGATAAAAGATTAGACTATGAAATGAATACATTTAATGTTAATATAAATGGTATCGTCAAAAAACTTGAGTCTTTTTATCTTGCTCAAAGATTTACAAGCACGTTTTCAAATATTACCAAAAATTCTGGTATCGTGTTTTCTAAAATTACCGCTTTTTGCAATAATAATAATATTACAATTAAAGGAAAACCTTTTGTTATTTATCACACTTACGATACCATAAACAATTTGGCCAAAATGTCAATCTGTATTCCTATAAAACAGTCCATTTTTATAGCCGAAGGCAGCGAAATATTATCTGATACGCTTAAATCATTTGAAGCTATAAAAACAACTCTTCGAGGTGATTACTCGCATTCACATAAAGCTTTAAATAAAACATTAGATTACTTCAAAAAAAATAGTCTCAAATCAGACGATTCATTTTCGCATCTTGAAATTTATTCGATTGGTAAAAATGAAATCAGTAATCCATCCAAATGGAAGACTGAAATTTATTTCCCCACAAAACCAAAAGTATTATATGTAAAACCACAGTTAAGGCCAACAATTAAAGAAGAAGTTGTACCTAAGAAAGCCGAAGAGATAGCAGTTCCAGATGAATTTTAAAATTTTGATTATTATGATTAAACCTAATCGAAAAATTTCAATCTAAACATATAAATAACAGCTTTGCAAGAGGAAAAGGAATTTATTCAGGAGCTTTTGAACCCTAAAACGCAAAATCAAGCGTTTCAAAAGCTCTTGAAAGATTATCAAAAACCGTTATACAATCACATTCGAAATATCGTTTTGAACCACGATGACGCCAATGATGTTTTGCAAAATACTTTTGTAAAAGTATTTCAGAATTTAATTAAATTTAAAGGAGAAAGCAAACTCTTTTCTTGGATGTATCGCATTGCAACTAACGAAGCGTTAACTTTTTTAGCCCAAAAATCAAAAAAAAGTGGCATTTCATCGGAAACTTTGCAAAACAAAACTATAGACAATTTAAAAGCCGATGTTTATTTTGATGGAAACGAAATTCAACAAAAATTGCAAAAAGCAATTTTATTATTGCCAGAAAAGCAACAACTTATCTTTAAAATGAAATATTTTGAAGAACTGAAATATGAGGAGATTTCTGAAATACTTGGCACATCGGTTGGTGGTTTGAAGGCTTCCTATCATCTTGCTGTAAAAAAAATAGAAGCCTTTGTAACAAAAAATTAAACCTTTTGACTCTGATGAAGTCTAACAACTATGAAAACATTTCTACTAGATAACGAACCAAAACTGAAAACTGGATTTATAGTCCCAGAAAATTATTTTGAAAATTTTTCAATAAAAATGATGCAACAATTGCCTCAAAATGAACCAAAAGTAGTTTCGATTTATGCGAGGAAAAAAACTTGGATGTATGCAGCTGCAGCGATTTTAATATTGGCCATGTCGATACCTCTATATACTAATTATTTTAGTCATTCATCTGAAATTGAAGACGCCACTTTAGAAAATTATATAGCCTATCAGACCACTGTTTCTGGGACAGATTTAGTGAACCTTCTTGATGAACAAGACATTCAAAAAATAAGCGTTGACTTGGATTTAGAAGATTTAACTATCGAAAACGAACTTTCTCAAAATAAGAATTTAGAACAATACCTGTTAAATTAATATAAAATGAAAACAAACAAACTAATATTTATACTATTTCTAATATCAATTTCTTCATTTGCTCAATCCATATTAGCTGAAAAGAAAGAAAAAATTAACGCCTTAAAAATTGGTTTTATTACCAATGAACTAACTTTAACAACTGAAGAAGCTACTAAATTTTGGCCCATTTATAATGCTTATGATGACAAACAGTTTGAAATTAGGCATCAGAAAATGAAAGCATTTAAGAGTCGAATGGATGCTGATTTAGAAAAAATGAGCGAAAAAGAAGCCGCTACATTTCTTGCTCAAATGGAAAACACAGAAGATGAATTATATCAACTAAGAAAAAAATTCGTTGCAAATCTAAAAGGTGTTTTACCATCAGTGAAAATCATAAAATTGAAAAAAGCCGAAGACGATTTTAATAGAAAATTGCTGCAACAATATAGAAATAACGGACCAAAGAGATAATAATCTTTACTAATTAAATACTTTAAAAAGACCAAGAATTAGACTCATCTGTTTCTTGGTCTTTTTTACATTTTGGAACAAAAAATAAAATATATTTTAGAGTTTAATTAAATGATTTTAAGTATTTTAAAAGCTATTTATTTAGTTAATCTGTGCTAATTTAAATTAATTGGCACAGTAATTGAAAAGCTAAATATATATAACTTAATCTTATTAATTATGAAAACTCAAGTACTTTTATTAGCCCTAATCAGTTCAGTATTTGCAACTCAAATACAAGGGCAAAACAGAACAATTGTAAATCCACAAAGTTCAGAAATTAGCGACAATTTGGATTTAAGAGTTGTGGCATCGATCTTTGGTGATTCAAGAAATTTGCAGGATTTTGAAAGACAATTGAATGATCCCAAACTTCAGATTTCAAATCTAGATTTGAATAATGATGGACAGGTAGACTATTTGAGAGTTATTGAATCGGTAGAAAAACGCACGCATCTCGTTATAATCCAATCTGTTCTTGACAAAGATATATACCAAGATGTAGCTTCTATTGAAGTAGAAAAAGACAGGAATAATACTATTCAAATTCAAGTGGTAGGAAATTCCTATTTCTATGGGCAAAATTACATTTATGAACCGGTTTTTTATAGAACTCCCTTGATTTATGCCAGTTTTTGGATGCCTAATTATAGACCATATTACTCTAATTGGAATTGGAATTATTATCCAAGTTACTTTTATGCTTGGAATTCATATCCAATATTTAGATACAGAAACAATGTAAATATCTGTCTAAATAGATATAACAACAACCATTATAATTATGTAAATTACAGAAGAAGTAGCTATGCTAGTAATAACTATTTCAGAAGTCAATCAAATGGTTATGAAAGACAATATCCTGAAAATTCTTTTTCAAGAAGAAATACAACTGTGAGTAATCGATATGAATTAGACCAAACACGTAGTACAAGAAATGGTGGCACGAGAAGCGAAGTAGTAAATTCACCAAACAGCGTTAATTCTAATAGACAATCTTCGACGCAAAGAGCAGAATCTTCAAGAGATTATGCTCAAAATAGAACTGAAACTCCAAGAGAAGCAATTCCGCAAAGAACAGTAACTCAAAGAGATTATTCTCAAACTAGAACGGAAACTCCAAAACAATCTGTACCACAAAGAGCAGAATCTTCACGAGATTATTCTCAAAATAGAACAGAAACTCCAAGAGAAGCAGTTCCGCAAAGAACAACACCTCAAAGAGATTATTCTCAAAATAGAACTGAAACTCCAAGACAATCAGCTCCGCAACAAAGAGAGTATTCTCAAAATAGAACGGAAACCCCAAAACTATCTGCTCCGCAAAGAACAGAATCTTCAAGAGAAAATAATTCTTCAAGAAATTCCTCATCACGTGATAATTCTAATTCATCGCGTGGTGGAAACAGAAGAATCTAAAAATAGGAATGATTCAATTATTAAAACACGGTAACAATAACCGTGTTTTTTTAATTTTTATCGTTTATCATTTAATAATATATTTAAAAAGATTAGATTTGCTGTGTTATTTTATAGATTATTCATGAATACTACGCACAAAGACTTACACAGTAAGTTAACATTAGGAGGTTTATTAATTTCATTAGGAATTATTTACGGAGATATTGGAACTTCCCCTTTATATGTAATGAAAGCCATCATTGGATTACATGTTATCAATGCAGATATAGTTTTAGGAGGAATATCTTGTGTTTTTTGGACATTAACATTACAAACCACAATCAAATATGTTCTTATCACTTTAAGCGCTGACAACCATGGCGAAGGAGGGATTTTTGCGTTGTATGCTTTAGTCAAAAAGACCAAGATTAAATGGTTGATTGTTCCTGCTATAATTGGAGGAAGTGCTTTGCTGGCAGATGGAATTATTACACCTCCCATTTCTGTATCCTCGGCGGTTGAAGGAATAAAAACTTTTTATCCAGAGATTAATACAATCCCAATTGTCATCGGAATATTATTTGTTTTATTTACCATTCAACAATTTGGTTCTAAACTAGTTGGTCGATTTTTTGCACCAATGATGTTACTATGGTTTAGCATGCTAGGTATTTTAGGCGTCTTACAAATTTTTCATCATCCAGAAGTTTTAAAGGCGTTTAACCCATATTACGCCTATCACTTATTAACCATTCATCCAGAAGGATTTTATGTTTTAGGATTTGTTTTTCTTTGTACAACTGGTGCCGAAGCTTTGTATTCAGATATGGGACATTGTGGACGAAAAAACATCCGAATCAGTTGGATCTTTGTAAAGGCAACGTTAATCTTAAATTACTTTGGTCAAGGTGCTTATTTAATTCATCACGAAGGAGAAACCTTATCTAGTTTAGGTGGAGAAAACGGAAATCCATTTTATCTAATAATGGCCGACTGGTTTCAACCAATTGGAATTGTAGTAGCAACTTTAGCCGCTGTAATTGCATCTCAAGCATTGATTAGTGGTTCATTTACATTGATAAACGAAGCCATGCGTTTGAATTTTTGGCCAAAAGTTAAAATAAAATATCCATCGGAAGTAAAAGGGCAACTGTACATACCGTCTATAAATTGGTTGCTGTTTTTGGGTTGTGTTGGTGTTGTTTTGCATTTTGAAAAATCAAGTAATATGGAGCATGCTTATGGATTAGCAATAATACTTTGTATGATAATGACTACAATATTACTCAATTATTATATGATTTTAAAGCGAGTAAAATTGTATTTTATGGTTCCGATTATAACGATATATTTAACTATTGAATCTGGTTTCTTCATCGCAAATATTACAAAATTTACCGAGGGTGGTTATGTAACATTAATTATTGCCTTTGTTTTGATAGCCATTATGACAATTTGGTATTTTGCTAAAAAAATTAATAAGAGCTATACTAAAATTGTACAAATTCAAGACTATACCAAAGTTTTATTAGAGTTAAGTAATGATTTATCAATTCCCAAATATGCTACTCATCTGATATACATGACTAATGCTAGCAAATCGGATGAAATTGAAGAAAAAGTGATGTATTCTATACTAAGAAAAAGACCTAAAAGAGCTGATATATACTGGTTTGTTCATGTAAATGTTTTAAACGAACCTTATAAAAAAGAATATCGAGTAACAGAAATCCTTAAAGAAGATATTTATAGAATCGATTTTAATTTAGGGTTTCGAGAACCTACAAAAATTAACTTGATGTTCAAAGAAGTTATTACCGATATGGTAAAAAAAGGCGAAGTAGATGTTACCAGTAGATACGAATCATTGAATAAAAATAATATAATTGGAGACTTTAAATTTGTGTTATCTGAAAAATATTTGTCCAATGATAGCGATTTAACCTTCTTTGAGAAAATAATTATGAATTCATATTTCTTTATTAAAAAACTAAGTTTGTCTGAAGAAAGTGCATTTAATTTAGACATCGGTTCCGTAAAAGTGGAGAAATTCCCAATGGTGCTCCATGCTCCAGAAAATATCGGTTTAACCAGAATCCCATAAAAATTTGATTACAGTAAAATTCCTAAAAAACACTGCCTAAAATCAGTGTTTTTTTTGCTTACAACACTTTCAACATAACTTTATACCAAATCAATTCGGAATCTGAAATCTGAATTTAAAAATCTTCAATCTAAAATAAGTACCTTTGCACTTCAATAATTTAAAATGAGATTACACAGAAATTTAGTTTATACTACAATCGACGCTCTAAATGCTATCTTCAATGAAGGCGAATATGCCGATAAAGTGGTTGCAAGATCCCTAAAGAAAGACAAACGTTGGGGCAGTTCAGATAGAAAATTTGTTGCCGAAACCATCTACGAAATTGTTCGTTGGAAACGATTATATGCAGAAATTGCCGAAGTAAAAGAACCTTATGACCGAGATAATATTTGGCGAATGTTCTCCGTATGGGCAGTATTAAGAGGCTATCCCATCCCCGACTGGCGCCAATTGGAAGGAACTCCTGAAAGAAAAATAAAAGGACGTTTTGACGAACTTTCCAAAATAAGAACCTTAAAAGAATCTATTCCAGATTGGATGGATGAATTGGGCGTTAAGGAATTAGGCGAAAAAGTGTGGGCAAAAGAAATTGCAGCTCAAAACCAACCCGCCAAAGTTATTCTTAGAACCAATACGCTTAAAACTACTAAAGAGCAATTAAGAGCCATCTTGATGGACTTGAATATTGAAACTGAATACCTGAAAGACCAACCTGATGCTTTGGTTTTAAAAGAAAGAGCAAACGTATTCTTGACGGATGCTTTCAAAGATGGTTTTTTTGAAGTTCAGGATGCCAATTCACAATTAGTTGCCGCGTTCCTTGACGTAAAACCAGGAATGCGTGTGGTCGATACTTGTGCTGGAGCTGGCGGAAAAACCTTGCACATTGCCGCTTTGATGGAGAACAAAGGTCAATTGATTGCTATGGATTTATACGAAAGTAAATTGAAACAATTGAAATTGAGAGCCAAAAGAGACGGCGCTTTCAACATTGAATATCGAATTATCGACACCACAAAAGTTATTAAAAAATTACACGAAAAAGCGGATAGAGTTTTAATTGATGCTCCTTGTAGCGGTTTGGGAGTCTTGAAAAGAAATCCTGATGCCAAATGGAAATTACAACCCGAATTCATAGATAACATTCGTAAAGTTCAAGCCGAAGTTTTAGAAAGTTATTCTAAAATTGTAAAACCAGGTGGAAAATTAGTTTATGCGACTTGTTCGGTTTTGCCTTCTGAAAATCAAGAACAGGTTAAAAAATTCTTGACTACCGACATTGGTAAACAATTCAACTTCATAAAAGACCAAAAAATATTGGCACACGAATCTGGTTTTGATGGATTTTATATGGCATTGTTGGAACGTAAAGAAAGTTTGGAAGAGAAGAAAGAATAAAGAGAAAAGAATATAGATTTTACCATTTACAAAAAAACTCCGACAGATAATTGTATCGGAGTTTTTTTTGGGTATTGAATATTGAAATTGAACTTTGAAATTGAATTTTGAAATTGCCTAATCATTCATCGAAATCAAAAACTCTTCATTATTTTTGGTTTTCTTGAAACGATCGTTGATGAAATCCATTGCTTCAACAGGGTTCATATCCGAAAGATATTTTCGCATAATCCACATTCTTTGCAATGTTTTGGCGTCTAATAATAAATCATCACGTCTTGTACTTGAAGAAGTTAAATCAATTGCAGGAAAAATACGTTTGTTGGCAATTTTTCTGTCCAATTGCAATTCCATATTTCCAGTTCCTTTAAATTCCTCAAAAATAACTTCATCCATTTTAGAACCCGTTTCGGTCAATGCTGTGGCAATAATACTCAATGAACCTCCATTTTCTACATTTCTTGCAGCTCCAAAGAATCGTTTTGGTTTTTGTAAAGCATTCGCATCAACACCACCACTCAATACTTTTCCAGATGCTGGTTGTACTGTGTTATAAGCTCTTGCCAAACGTGTAATCGAATCTAATAAAATAACGACATCGTGACCACATTCGACCAAACGTTTTGCTTTTTCAAGAACAATATTGGCAATTTTCACGTGTTCTTGTGGTTCTCGGTCAAAAGTAGAAGCGATTACTTCGCCACGAACACTTCGAATCATATCTGTAACTTCTTCTGGTCGCTCGTCAATCAATAAAACAATCAAATAGACTTCAGGATGATTGGCTGCTATGGCATTTGCAATGTCTTTTAACAACATTGTTTTACCTGTTTTAGGCTGCGCTACAATCATACCACGTTGTCCTTTTCCTATTGGAGAAAACAAATCAATAATTCGAGTAGAAATGGTACTTTGTCTTTCGGCCAATTTGAATTTTTCAGATGGAAAAACGGGTGTTAAATGTTCAAAAGATACTCGGTCACGAACTACTTGCGGATCGTGTCCGTTGATTTTTAAAACTCGAACCAACGGAAAGAATTTTTCTCCTTCTTTTGGTGGACGAACCACACCTTTTACAGTATCGCCGGTTTTAAGTCCAAACAATCTAATTTGAGAAGTCGATAAATAAATATCATCTGGCGAGGCCAAGTAATTATAATCGGAAGATCGTAAAAAACCATAACCATCAGGCATCATTTCTAGAACACCTTCGCTTTCAATAATTCCATCAAATTCAAAGTCAGAATCTCTAAAGTTGTTTTTCTTGTTTTTGAAATTAGGATTACCATTTCCGTTTCCATTTGGCTGGACTCTATTTGGATGTACCTCGGTTCCGTTTTGATTTTGATTTGTATTCTGGTTTTGCTTATTAAGTTGGTTTGGATTTTGTTTTTTGGTTTGAGTGCTAACCTGAACATTATCTAAAGATTCATTATTTTCAATTATTTCAGTATTTTGAATCTCTGAATTTGTCTTGGATATTTCTGTAGATTCATTTTCACCATTGGATAATTTTGCATCTTCTTTTTGTTTTTGCAAAGCCATTTTCTTTTCGTAAGCTGATTTATTAAATTTAATCACCTTATCCACTTTCTTTTCAGGAGTTGTATCTTCAATTGGATTTTCGCTTTTAACTTCTGGAGTGATGGGTTTCGCTACTACATCTTGATCAGCAAAAAGTGAAGTGGTATTGTTTTTTTGAATAGCTACTTTTTTTGGAGCGATAATTCTAGCTCTTTTTGGTTTATCATCTTCAACTATTGGCTCAGACTTTTTATTATCTGTATCAGAATCAACACTAACAGATTGAAGCGCTAGAATTTGACTGATTAATGTGTCTTTTTTTACACCGGTAATTTTTATTGTTTTAGCTGCTTTAGCTATTTCTTGAAGCTCGGATAGCTTCATTTCTTTCAATACAGAAATGTCAAACATAAATGTTTTTTGATTTTAAATAATTCGGGAATACTATAAAGGTGTGTAGTAAAATTTTGTTTTGAATTGACCGAAGATTGAAGTACTTACGGATTTGTTATGCAATATTACGAATAAATTTTTATCTACAATAGTTTTTATTAAAAAGAAAATATATTTTTGTAAAACAATTTAAGATAATGTTACAAAGAATTCAAACCATTTATTTGCTCCTAGCCTTTGTTGCAACTGGAGTTTTACCATTCTTAATTCCACTTTGGACAATGAATGATGCTAAAGTTTATTTTTTTGTACAAAATCAGGTGTATGTGGCTTTATTTGGACTGAGCACAACATTAACTGTAGTAGGTATCGTATCCTTTAAAAAAAGACAAAATCAATTTGTATTGGGCAGATTGAATATAATTTTAAATTTAATTTTATTAGGCTTGTTTGTTTATCGTTCACTAAATGTATCTGGAGAAACCCCAACGGTTTCTGAGAAAGGTATTGGGATGTTTCTACCGATTGTTGCTATCGTATTATTAGTTTTGGCTAATAAGGCCATCAAAAAGGACGAAGATCTTGTAAAATCTGTGGATCGATTGAGATAATCCTATAAACTTAGTTTATTAGTGCGAAGGAAACCCGAATGAAAGTTCGGGTTTTTTTGTAAATAACAAAAAATAATTCGTAAAAATTATATGATATACAAGCAAGTAACTGATTCAAGAACCACAATATTCGGACGCTTTGTTATTTGAAATATTTTACTTTCGTGTTAAGTAATTAATTCAACTATCCTATTTTTATTTTATTTAATTTTTATGCTATTCCAAATCAAATCCTATTTTAAATTCCTTTGGTATTCTAAAAACGAACACGCCGTGCATTCGCCTTTTGTGTATAATTTAGTTACCAAATGTTTTTATGACAATAAAACAAAACCTGATCCGAGCGGTAGCGAACAGGCGAAGCAATATGCTATTTTAAAAGAGTACAGAAAATCCCTTTTAGATAATAAAAAAACCATTGAAGTAATTGATTTTGGTGCAGGTTCCAAAGTTTTTAAATCCAATAACCGACAAATTGCCAAGATTGCAAAAAACGCTGGAATTAGCCCAAAACGAGCCCGATTGCTGTTCCGAATTGTAAAATATTTCCAGCCAAAGACAATTTTAGAACTTGGAACTTCATTGGGATTGGCTACTTCTGCCCTAGCCTTGGGAAATCCTAAAGCAAAAATAATTACATTGGAAGGCTGTCCCGAAACAGCAAATCAATGTCAATTGCAATTTCAAAAATTCAATTTCAACAATGTATCATTAGTTTTAACTGAATTTAGAAGTTATTTTAACAGCTTCCAACTGAAAACTGAAAACTGCCAACTGATTTACTTCGATGGTAATCATTCTAAAACAGCTACTTTAAACTATTTTGAACTTTTATTACCAACAATTTGTAATGATTCTGTTTGGATTTTCGATGATATTCATTGGTCAAAGGATATGGAAGAGGCTTGGGAAATTATAAAAAGTCACCCAAAAGTAACAGTAACTATTGACACTTTTCAGTGGGGAATCATTTTTTTTAGACAAGAGCAAGCCAAAGAACATTTTGTAATTCGCACCTAAAAAAAAATGACAATCATTGCTGACTGTCATTTTCGAATTAATAACAAACCAATTTAAACTTTATTCTTTGGCTTCCTTCATTTCTTCCGATTTGGCTCCCATTCTATTGATTTTCATCATTGGAGCAAATTTGAATTTTAAAGCAGCAATTTTTCTATTGTCTTCTTTAGTAAGACCTTCTTTTTCAACTGTATTCTTTCTAGAATCTAGTGCTTCATACATCAATTTGATTTCGTCCCAATCCTCGCGAGAGTAGCTGTCTTTGTTGTTCTCAACAGTATGAATTAATGTTTGATAAACAGAGTGGATGTTAGCCGCATTGACCCAATCAAAACTCATATCATCTCCAATTTTTCCTTCACCAAACAAAGCATTTCTCAATTTTTGTTTCGAAGCAACAACAGGAGCAGCAACAGTTTTAACTACCGTTTTAGTTCGGATAATTTCGTACTTTCCTTTGCTGGCAAGAATTCTTTCCTGTGCTTTTACACTATCTTGCAAATTGGCTAAATTAGCCTCTGCTTCATTCATTCTCAATTGATAAGCTGCATCAATTCCTTCCCAATTGTTTTGGGCATCTTCAATAGCTACTTTTTCTATCGAATCCACGTAAATAACATAATTGTCTACCGCTTTTTCAGCTTGAACTTCTTTCTCATCTTTGCACGATGCAAATCCTAAAGCAATTAACGCAACTCCAAAAAATAAATTTCTAGTTTTCATAATTTTGATTTTTTTAAATTTTATTCAACAAATTTATATCGTAACACATCATAATCAATTTTAATCCAAAAATTATACAACAATTTAAATAAATTATGATAATTAACTGAAAAGCAATAGAATTAGATGAATTTATTACCTTGCAATGCACAAGAAAAACAGCTAAATTTGAATGCAAATTGTAACTAATTTAAAAAAAACACTACTTATCAATAATTCGAAAGTGTTTCGTACTTTTAAGCCCAAACTGTAATGATGCACTAAGTAAATTAATGCGGTAAATTCAATATAAAAATGTCAAATTCATTAATTAAAATTTCCAACATAAAAAGGGATTTTGCCTTAGGAAACGAAATCGTTTATGTGTTAAAAGGAATTGATTTAGAAATAAATAAAGGCGAATATGTGGCATTAATGGGACCATCTGGTTCTGGAAAATCTACATTGATGAATCTTTTGGGTTGCTTAGACACACCCACTTCTGGCTCATACATTCTTAACGGAAAAGATGTGAGCCAAATGCACGACGATGAACTCGCTGATATTAGAAACAAAGAAATTGGTTTTATTTTTCAAACGTTCAACCTATTGCCCCGAACCACTGCTTTAGACAACGTGGCGCTACCAATGATTTACGCAGGATATTCCAAATCCGAGAGAAACGCTCGTGCTACCGAAGTACTGAAACAAGTCAACCTTGCTGATAGAATGGACCATCAACCCAACCAACTTTCAGGAGGTCAACGCCAGCGTGTGGCTATTGCAAGAGCTTTGGTCAACAAACCTTCTATCATTCTTGCCGACGAACCTACAGGAAATTTGGACAGTAAAACGTCCGAAGAAATTATGGCACTTTTAGAAGAAATTCACCAAAAAGGCAACACTATAATCGTTGTTACCCACGAAGAAGACATTGCTGCACATGCAAAAAGAATCATCCGGATGCGTGACGGTATGATAGAAAGTGATAATATAAAGTGAGGATAGAGGTTAGGGCTTAGAAGTCAAGAAAGAACTTCCATCTTCTAACTTCCATATTCCTTCTAACTTCTAACTTAAAATGAAAATCTACACAAAAACTGGCGATAAAGGTACCACATCACTTTTTGGCGGAACAAGAGTTCCCAAAGACCATATTCGTATTGAAAGTTACGGCACGGTCGACGAACTGAATTCTTATATCGGACTTATTCGAGATCAAGAAATGAGCAATCATTACAAAAAAATTCTAATCGAAATACAAGATCGATTGTTTACTGTAGGCGCTATTCTCGCCACTCCACCTGAAAAAGAAGTGAAAAAAAACGGAGAATTGCGTTTAAAAAAACTTGGACTTATTGATGGCGATATCGAATTACTAGAAAATGAAATTGACGCTATGGAAGAAGCGCTTCCGCCAATGACACATTTTGTGCTACCTGGTGGACATACTACGGTGTCATATTGTCACATTGCAAGGTGTGTTTGCCGTCGTGCCGAACGTTTAGCCGTGCATCTAGACCATAATGAACCTATCGTTGAAAGCGTAATTATGTACCTAAACCGACTTTCTGACTACCTTTTTGTCTTGGCACGAAAGTTGTCCTATGATTTGAACGCCGAGGAAGTAAAATGGATACCTAGAAAGTAAAAAACTTTCGTAAAATTCCAATTTTTAAATCCCAAATTCCAATCCTTCGATGTTAAAATTTGGAATTTCTTTTTTGGTATTTGGAATTTCTTTTTTGGAATTTAAAAAAAAACGTTCTTAACTTTAACAAAAAATAAACTAATTTTTACTTGTATTTTTCAGTAAAAAAATTATTTTTGCACAAAATTAAACAGACAACAGATGTATTGGACATTAGAATTAGCATCTTACCTTAGTGATGCACCGTGGCCTGCTAACAAAGACGAACTTATAGACTACGCTATTAGAGCTGGAGCTCCATTAGAAGTAGTAGAAAACCTGCAGTCTATAGAAGATGAAGGTGAAATATATGAGTCGATGGAAGAAATCTGGCCGGATTATCCTACTGACGAAGATTATCTTTGGAATGAGGACGAATATTAAAAAAGATATCCCAAAAAAAAGTCTCGTATGAGGCTTTTTTTTTGGTTAAATTTACACACGTATATAAAATAGAAATACAAACACACTATGAGTTTCATAAACAGCATTATTAAAGCCTTTGTAGGGGATAAATCTCAAAAAGACGTTAAAGCTTTGCAACCTTATTTAGCCAAAATTAAAACTTTCGAAAGTGCTTTATCGTCATTATCTAACGATGAGTTAAGGGCAAGAACTACTTTTTTTAAAGAAAAAATAAAACAAGCCAGAACTGAAAAAGACACTAAAATTGCTTCACTAAAATTAGAAGCAGAGAGCATCGAAGATATTGACAAACGCGAAGACATTTACTTGGCAATTGATGCTTTGGAAAAAGAAGCTTACGAAATTTCGGAAAAAACTCTGATGGAAATTCTTCCAGAAGCCTTTGCTGTAGTTAAAGAAACAGCCAAACGATTTAAAGAAAATACTCAAATTCAAGTATCAGCTACGGCAAAGGACAGAGAACTTTCGGCAACAAAAAGTTACATTACAATTGATGGTGATGCGGCAATATGGTCCAATTCCTGGAATGCTGCAGGAAAGCAAATCACCTGGGATATGATTCATTATGATGTCCAATTGATTGGTGGAATGGTCTTGCACGAAGGTAAAATTGCCGAAATGCAAACTGGGGAAGGAAAAACATTAGTTGCTACTTTACCAATCTATTTAAATGCTTTGACTGGAAATGGTGTACATTTGGTTACCGTTAATGATTATCTAGCCAAACGTGATAGTACTTGGAAAGCTCCTCTTTTTGAATTTCATGGTTTAACTGTTGACTGTATCGACAACCACCAACCCAATTCTGAAGGTAGAAAAAAAGCTTATAATGCAGATGTTACGTACGGTACTAATAACGAGTTTGGTTTTGATTATTTGAGAGATAACATGGCGCATTCGCCAGAAGACTTAGTTCAAAGAAAACACAATTATGCCATTGTCGATGAGGTCGATTCGGTTTTGATTGATGATGCTAGAACGCCTTTGATTATTTCTGGTCCAGTTCCAGAGGGAGATCGTCACGAATTTAATGAGTTGAAACCAAAAATTGAAAACTTAGTAAGCCTTCAACGTCAATTGGCTAATGGTTTTTTGTCAGAAGCCAAGAAATTAATTAAGGAAGGAAATACAAAAGATGGTGGCTTTTTATTATTGAGAGCTCACCGAAGTTTACCAAAGAATAAAGCATTGATCAAGTTTTTGAGTGAAGAAGGAATCAAACAATTGCTTCAAAAAACCGAAAACCAATACATGCAAGACAACAATCGCGAAATGCCAAAAGTGGACGAAGCATTGTATTTTGTGATTGAAGAAAAAAACAATCAGGTAGAATTGACTGATAATGGAATTAAATTCCTTTCAGGTGATACCGATAGCAATTTCTTCGTTTTACCAGACATTGGAACCGAAATAGCTATTATTGAAAAGAAAAATCTAGAGAAAGATAAGGAAGCCGAAGAAAAAGAAAAACTATTCCAAGATTTCGGTGTAAAAAGTGAACGGATACATACTTTGACACAATTGCTTAAGGCTTACACGCTTTTCGAAAAAGATGTCGAATACGTTATCATGGACAATAAAATTATGATTGTCGATGAGCAAACCGGTCGTATTATGGACGGTCGTCGTTATTCTGACGGTTTACACCAAGCGATTGAAGCCAAAGAAAGTGTGAAAATCGAAGATGCTACTCAAACATTTGCCACGGTAACATTGCAAAATTATTTCAGAATGTACAGCAAATTAGCAGGTATGACTGGAACCGCAGTAACCGAAGCTGGTGAGTTATGGCAAATCTATAAATTGGATGTTGTAGAAATTCCTACGAACAAACCAATGACCAGAAAAGATAAGGAAGACTATATTTACAAAACAACTCGTGAGAAATTCAATGCTGTAATAGAAGATGTTACTGAATTATCAAAAGCTGGAAGACCAGTTTTAATTGGTACAACTTCTGTTGAGATTTCAGAATTATTGAGCCGAATGTTGAAAATGCGTGGCATCAATCACAATGTTTTGAATGCAAAAATGCACAAGCAAGAAGCGCAAATTGTAGAAGAAGCAGGAAAATCTGGAGTGGTAACTATTGCCACCAATATGGCTGGTCGTGGAACAGATATTAAATTGTCTGCAGAAGTGAAAGCTGCTGGAGGTTTAGCTATTGTAGGTACGGAACGTCACGATTCACGTCGTGTGGATCGCCAGTTGCGAGGTCGTGCTGGTCGTCAAGGAGATCCCGGAAGTTCTCAGTTTTATGTTTCGCTAGAAGACAACTTGATGCGTTTATTTGGTTCAGAAAGAGTAGCCAAAGTAATGGACAGAATGGGATTAGAAGAAGGCGAAGTCATCCAACATTCAATGATGACCAAATCTATTGAACGCGCTCAGAAAAAAGTTGAGGAAAACAACTTTGGAGTTCGTAAACGTTTGTTGGAATATGATGATGTTATGAATGCGCAACGTGAAGTGGTGTACAAACGTCGTCGTCATGCTTTGCACGGAGAACGTTTGAAGCTCGACATTGCCAACATGTTGTATGATACTTGCGATGTAATCGTGACTGAAAATAAAGCTAGTAGCGATTTCAAGAATTTTGAATTCGAATTGATCCGTTACTTCTCCATCACTGCTCCAGTTTCTGAAACTGAATTTAGTAAATTGACTGAAGTAGAATTGACCGGAAAAGTGTATAAAGCTGCTTCTCAATTTTATGCTGAAAAGACAGAACGCAGTGCTAGAGAAGCATTTCCTATAATCAGCAATGTGTA
The DNA here is from genome assembly GCA_945878515.1 of Flavobacterium psychrophilum. Classification (GTDB taxonomy): domain Bacteria; phylum Bacteroidota; class Bacteroidia; order Flavobacteriales; family Flavobacteriaceae; genus Flavobacterium; species Flavobacterium psychrophilum_I. The sequence continues at coordinate 36,710 of CAMCTL010000006.1, forward strand.
TGAAGATAAAAATAATCAATTCGAACGCATCATTGTTCCATTTACAGATGGAATAAAATCCTTGAATGTGGTTACTGATTTGAAAAAAGCGTATGAATCGCAAGGAAATCAACTCATTGCCGATTTCGAGAAAAATATCACTCTTGCGATTGTGGATGAAGCTTGGAAAAAACATTTGCGCAAAATGGACGAATTGAAACAATCGGTTCAATTAGCAGTTCACGAACAAAAAGACCCATTGCTCATCTATAAATTTGAAGCCTACAATTTGTTTAGTTCGATGTTGAATGGCGTGAATAAAGAAGTGATTTCGTTCTTGTTCAAAGGTGATTTGCCACAGCAACAAGCTCCAGCTATTCAAGAAGCAAAACAAATTAAAGTTAAAGAAAATTACAAAACGAGTAAAGACGAAATTGTTTCCAGTGAAAGTGCCAATCGTGAAGCTGGGCAAACACAGCAACGTCAAGTTACAGAAACCATTGTTCGTGATCAACCGAAAATCAATCGCAACGATACCGTAACGATTCAAAATGTGGCCAATGGACAAACGCAAGAAATGAAATACAAAAAAGCCGAAAGTTTAATCGCCAGCGGAACTTGGGTTTTGGTTCATTAGTAAAAAGTTCAGATTTTAGAGTTTAGATTTTAGATTGCAAACTCAATAATTCAATCCTCAATTGCGAAAGTTGTTGGGGATTTTTTATATTTGAGAAATTGAAAAAGTAAAAATTCTTATTTTTTGAAAAAAAATGCTATATTTACTATAATATAATTTAAACTCTTATATCTAAAATTAAATATTATGGCAAAAAGTCAAGACGCAAAAAAAACAGTGAAAAAAGAACCGCTTAAAACCGCCAAGGAAAAAAAGGAAGAAAAAAGAGAAAAGAAAAACAATCCTAAAAGGGATTAGTTTTCAGATTGCAGGTCACAGATTATAGGTGGCAGAAAAAAAAGCAGTTTAAAGATGATTCATTTCATTTTTAAACTGCTTTTACTATTCATGAAAAATTGTCTGATTTCTATGTACTAAAACCTGCAATCTGAAATCTGATTACTTTTTCAATGGTATATTCTCCAGAATTTCCAATACAAATTTATAGAATTTTTGAGAAGATTTTATTGAGGCTCTTTCGTCTGGCGAATGTGCTCCGTGAATCGTTGGCCCAAAAGAAATCATATCCATATCAGGATAATTTGTTCCAAGAATTCCACATTCTAAACCAGCGTGACATGCTACAACTTTTGGTTTTTCGTTGTTTTGTTTTTCGTAAATATGTACCAATAAATCCAACATTTCTGATTTCACATTAGGTGTCCAACCCGGATATGAACCAGCAAAATTCACTTCGCATCCACATAATTCAAAAGCAGAACGCAAGGCATTTGCCAAATCAAATTTAGAAGTTTCCACCGAAGAGCGCGTCAAACAGCCAATGGTAATTTCGCCATCTTTGATGATTACTCGTGCAATATTATTAGAAGTTTCTACCAAATTTTCCATATCGGAAGACATTCTATAAACACCGTTATGAGCGGCATAAATCGAACGGATAATTCCTTCCTGAACGCCCAAATCCATAACTTTTTTCGGCAAATCGCTTTTCACAATTTCGATAGTCAGGTTTGGTTCAGTTGTTTTATATTCGGTTTTGATGTCGTTGATAATTTCCTGCATATCAAAAATGTATGCTTCGTCATACATTCCGGCTACGATAACTTTGGCGATACTTTCTCTCGGAATGGCGTTGCGTAAACTTCCTCCATTGATTTCTGAAACCTGAAGTCCAAAATTCTCGAAAGCATCAAACAACAAACGGTTCATTATTTTGTTCGCATTCCCCAAACCTTTGTGAATATCCATACCAGAATGTCCACCATTCAAGCCTTTTACCGTAATCATATAACCAACTGAATCTTCCGGAGTTTCCTCTTCTTGATAACTTCTGTTCGCAGTTACATCAATTCCGCCAGCGCAACCAATGTCAATTTCGTCGTCTTCTTCGGTGTCCATATTCAAAAGGATTTCGCCTTTCAGGATTCCACCTTTTAGGTTCAAAGCGCCTGTCATTCCCGTTTCTTCGTCAATAGTAAACAAAGCTTCAATGGCCGGATGTTTAATTTCTTTGGATTCTAAAATCGCCATTATCATCGCTACTCCAAGACCATTATCGGCGCCAAGTGTAGTTCCGCGAGCACGAACCCAGTCGCCATCAACATACATATCGATTCCTTGTTTGTCGAAATCAAAAACGGTATCAGCATTTTTTTGATGCACCATATCGAGATGCCCTTGAAGCACAATTGTCTTGCGATTTTCCATTCCCGCAGTTGCTGGTTTGCGGATAATTACGTTTCGGATTTCATCTTCAAAGGTTTCTAATCCCAATGAATTTCCGAAATTTTTTATAAACTCAATTACTCGATCTTCTTTTTTAGAAGGACGAGGGACAGCGTTTAAGTCGGCAAATTTATTCCAAAGTGCTCTGGGTTCTAGATTTCTTATTTCTTGGCTCATTGTATGTTTATTTTGGATATTTTTTAGGGTTTAAATTGGTGTTAAATACAGACATTATATAAATGGTCTTGAGTTTTTCATCTATATAATAAAGGATAATAAAAGGAAATTTCCGAATGGGAAAACCGTGATAATCGTTGTATCTAATTTGAAAGAAAGGATTTTTTGCCAGAGTTTCTATATGTTCTTCGACTACTTGGTAAAAATATTCACCTAATCCATGCTGTTTGGAATCATAATAGTCAATGGCATCTTGAATATCAATAATGGCTCTTGGTTCAATTACAACTTTATAAATCATTTTTCAGATTTAAAACGCAATTGCTTTTTTGCCTCGTTCCAAGGAATGAAATCGTCAACTTTTGAACTTAATCTTCTTTCGTCCAATACATTTTTCATTTCTTTTGTTACAGAAAATTCGTTGATTACGGTTTCGTAATTAAATTTTTCTATCAATTTCATAAAGAAACTCAATTCACTGTCTGGAATATTTAAAGTAATTTGTGTCATTCTTCTTTTTATAGAAAAACAAATTTACAAAAAAAGAATGCGAACTACTCTATTTATTGTTATTTTTATGCCAAAAGCAAAACCGTGAAAAGAAAATATATTCTTCCCTTATTCCTACTAATTCAAATTTTATTTCTGAAAATAATTGCCTTTTTTCCGGAGTTTATTGAACAATTTTACAGCAATGGTTTGTATGTTTTTGTTTCCAAAGTTTTAAGAATTACTTTGGGAATAATCCCTTTTTCGGTTGGAGATCTAATGTATGGAATCCTGATTGTATATTTGCTGAAATCAATTTGGAATTCTAGAAAAACTTGGAAGCAAGAATGGAAAAATAATGTTTTAAAGGTTTTAAGCGCTCTTTCGATGGCGTATTTTCTATTTCATTTTTTGTGGGCAATGAATTATTACCGCCAACCACTTTTTGAAAAAATGAAAATTGAACGAGATTACACCAATGCTGATTTGTTGGATTTTACCAAAAAACTAATTGCTAAAACCAACGAAATTCAATCCCAAATCACCAAAAATGACAGCCTGAAAGTAGAATTTCCCTATTCGAATGAGCAGGTTTTCGAGATGAATTTGAACGGTTATCAAACACTTTCGAATCAGTATGCTTTTTTTGAATACAAGAATCCCAGCATCAAGAAATCGCTTTTTAGTTTGCCCTTGACGTATATGGGTTTTGGTGGTTATTTGAATCCGTTTACAAATGAAGCACAAGTGAATTATTTGATGCCGATGTACAATTCGCCAACGACTACTTGCCACGAAATGGCGCACCAAATGGGTTTTGCCAGCGAAAGCGAATGTAATTTTATTGGGTTTCTGGCATCGGTTAAAAACGAAAATTTGTATTTTAAATATTCGGGGTATAGTTTTGCTTTGAGGTATTGTTTGAGCAATTGGTATGCACGTGACGAAAAAGTCTATGACGAATTATTAAAAACCATTAATCCAGGAATTTTGAAAAACTATCAGGAAAGCGAAGATTTTTGGAAGCAATACGACACATTTATAGACAAAGGTTTTCATATTTTTTATGACAATTTCTTGAAAATAAATCAACAAAAAGACGGAATGGAAGGATATAGTAAATTCGTGAATTTAATGGTGAATTATTATAAGCATAACCAATTCTAAAAACAATTCGTTTCAATCTATATATAAATTATACAAATGCTTGATACCGAAAAACTA